>QNAR01000134.1 GCA_003643975.1 Thermotogae bacterium
CTTTTGGCTTCTTCCAGCGTGGGGATTTTCCCTGAGAGCACGATTTTTCCATCAATTCCAACTGCAGGGGTAGAAGCAATTCCCATTTCCATCATAGCCATAAGGTCTGTAACCTTTTCAAATTCTGCTTCAACTCCAAGCTCTTCGGCAGCGATCTTAAAAATCTTCTCGGTTTGTTTACACCTTGGGCAGCCTGCTCCAAAGATCTGAACTTTCATTTTCAAATCCTCCTTTTAAGATTAAGATAAGTTACCGTATATATATCCCCACATCGTTGCAAAGCTTATTACCAGGGTAAAGTAGGTAAAGGCTTTCTTTTTCCCTAGAAGTTTGGTTAATACAATCATGTTAGGTAAACTCAGTGTATAACCCGCCATAAAGAGTGCAAGAGCTGGGCCTTTACCCATACCAAGGGACATGAGAGACTGGATTATTGGAACTTCTGTAAGGGTAGCGAAGTACATGAGAGCACCAAATACAGAAGCAAAGAAGTTTGAAAAAATCCTGTTCCCTCCAAGAAGAGCGTTTACTATTTCTTCGGGAAGAGCCTTTGATATAACCCCTGCTGCGAAAACACCAATAAAGAGAAAGGGCAATATCTTCTTGGTAAAATCCCAGGTTTCTCTGATCCAGGATCTTGTATATTCTTTCTTAAAGCTCAAAGCGAGAAAAAGTGTGGCAAAGAAGGAAATAAACATGATGGCAAATTTAATTATTGGATTTATGTGTAATGCTCCGGTTATGAGAAAAATGAATTGAAGCCCCAGGAATACAGCCACTTTTGACGAATTAATTTCCGGATCGTTTTCTGAAAACATAAAACCACCATGGCCTTTTTCTTTGAATATTCCCTGCATTATCAGCCCTATAAAAATAGCAGAGGTAACCGTTGCAACTATCCTGATAAGTGAAAGCTCCCAACCGAGAACCTCACCAGTGAGAAATATCGCTGTAATGTTTATTGCAGGTCCCGTGAAAAGGAAAGCCATCGCAGGCCCGATTCCTGCTCCGCGCTTGTATATGCCACCAAAAAGTGGGAGTATAGTACAGGAGCAAACCGCAAGCACACTACCTGATGTAGCGGCAACTGGATATGCGATGTACTTTTTCGCCTTCGGCCCCAGAAGTTTCAATATTAAATCGCTCTTTATAAAAACACTTATCGTGCCTGCTATAAAAAAAGCCGGCACAAGACAGAGAAGAACGTGTTCTCGAGCATAAGAGCCAAGCATTATAAACCCACTCAGAATTGCTTCCCCAACAATTGAAGAATTAAAAGGTAGAAAGTAAATAACAAGAAAAGCAATGACCAAGAGGATGAATTTCTGAAGTTCTTTCTTTGTCTCGGACAGCATACAATTCCTCCTCAAGAAAAGTTCACAAGGAATAGTATCATATGTTGCGCAATATTGCAACTATAAATAGACATTGATTTTTAATGTCAGCATTTTACTCATTGCTTTTTTCCAATTTGCCCGGTTTTATTCAACTTACTTGATTTTATTTGTCAACAATTCACAAAAAATATCCCTTTACGGATACTCATTTCACCCAAACAATTTCTAAGTTGTTTACTGATTTTCATGAGCATATGAGCATATAAATGCTATAATTTCTAACAATCAATCTTTTTGTTTATTCCACTAAAAAGGAGCTGATACTATTCCATCCAAAAGGGTTACTCCTGACTTTGATACTGAGCACCGGTATTACCAGGAACTTGCAGACTTTTTTTCTGTTTTCGTGGATCCAACGAGATTAAAGATTTTACATGTCCTCATGGACGGAGAAAAATGTGTTAAGAAAATCTCTGAATTGGTAGGTTTAAACCAATCCGCATGTTCGCATCAATTGAGGACATTGAAGCACCACGGATTGGTTAAGTCAAAACGCGAAGGAAAGTTTATAAGATATTCTATCTGTGATGAGCATATCAGCGAAATTATCGAAATTGGATCAATTCATATAGGTGAGAAAAAAAGATAACTGCTCTTGTTAGCAAGAGCAGTTATTCTTAAAAAACAAAGTTGCATTAGTTTTCTTCGTAGTAATTTACCTGTCTGCCATCGTCTTTGTATCTGATTGTTTTCTTCAATTCAACAGTGCTTGAGGGCATTTTAAACAATACTACAGAATGAGGTTGTATTTCGATGTTAGTTTCCTCGAGTTTGACACCTGACCAATTCAGCGCATCTTCGGGAATTTCCATTTTGCTGACAGAATCTCCGAGATTCACGACTCCAATGCTGTTAAAATGTATTCCGCCTTTTACCGCTATCACGAAGTTTTCATCGTCTATTTGATAAACTCTTGGCCGGCCTCCGGATAACAAAGCTGTTTCCTTCAAAAGCCGTACACCTGCTTGATCAATCTGAGCCATGTCATCACTTTGAAGGAGCATGTTATCCAGTAGTCCGCATACTACTGCATATAGCTCTTTTTCATTATTCGAAAGCTGAGCGGTATGTCTAAGGATCATTGTATCGGGATCGTTATGCCACAAGCTCTTATTCATGAAGTAGCGTGTCAGCGGGTTTCTGATCGCATATTTTGCGCTTGGAAAACCAATATCTGGCAATTGCCCTTTCCATTCCGGGTCCGTGTCAGTGCCAATCCTCATTCCATCGACATAGCCCGTGCTGGGCAACAAAGGTGCGCCGCACCCAAGAATGAAGGACTCCTCACCAACAGCAACTCTGATAGATTCCATTCCCTTGCAATAAGCTTCCACAGGCGTCGCGTTCATATCATGTCTGATGCCGGGGACCAAACCTGCAAAAAGAAAATCTATTTTGAAATAGTTAAATCCTGCGTTTCTCAGCTTTTCAAATGTCTCTTTCAAAAAAGTCACCGCTTCAGGATGTGTTAAGTCCAATCCATAAATGTTCTTATTCCAATTTCGATAGACAATCTTTGGCTTGCCAGTTGGATCTTTGACAAACCAATCAGGATGCTTTTGAAAGAGATTAGAAGTCTCAGATGCGCTGAAAGGGGCGAGCCAAATTCCCGCATCAAATCCACTTCCCTTAATCGCCTCCGCGATTTCTTTCAAGGAAGGGAATTTTTCGTTTGTCTCTGTCCAGTCACCGATATCCCTTTGATAACCGTCATCCAGCTGGACGAGTGTATAAGGTATCCCCTCTTTTTCTTTCCGCTCTTTCAACAATGAAATGTTTTTACGTAGTTCCTGAAAATCTATTTCGGTAAAGTAGTGGTACCAGCTGCACCATCCAATGCCCTCAAATGTCTTAAAAGTCACATTGTTGTATTCCGAAACTTTTAAAGCATAGGTTTCGACATTTTCATTATATTTGCCCTCAAAAAAAGCAAAGGGCTCGATTTCCAGTTCTTCCCCTGGAACTAAGGGTTTACCAAAGAATTCCACGTACGCACTAACGGTTTTTTCTTTGTCATCCCAGAGGAAATAAGGATGCGATACCTTTGATGATAATGCCCCAATTAGGAAATGCTCAGCAGCAATGAAATAGTCACTCGGCATTATCCCCCGCATCAGGAGTTCAGGGATAGGTGAAGCTGTTAGCAAGGAAATCTCATTGGACTGTGTGAATCTTGCGAAACCGGAAAGGTTAGGCGTGCTTTCAAAGCGCTTGTATGGCAGCCACGATTGCCAGTTATTCAGATACAAGGGTCCTTCTACTTCCAGCAGTTCTGCTATTTTAAAACTCCCTAATTTTTTTGTCTCATCTGAAAGGTTCTTGATCGTTGTAAAAATCAATGTAGTCCCTTTTGATCTCTCTAAACGATACCTAAAACTCAAATCTCCTGTACATATTTCAATAGCTTCTTCCGCAGTCGAAAAAGACGCCTTTTCGGCGCTTGGTATTTTGAGATTCATTAACTCACTCCTTTTATTAAAACTTGATATACGCCTGTTGCACATGGGGCTTCAGCATTTTCACAAAATGTTCCAAAACACTCATATCATAAGGCTGTACAGAATCTACTGGCCTGTATTGCTGCACTGCTACTCTTTTAACTCCTTCTAAGAGTTTGATGTACTTCGGAAAGTCTTCCTCTTTGATAAAAGGTGGATACATAGTAAGCCTGATTTCATAATCCAAAAAATGCTTCACAGCTTCAAGACTTTCAAGTATGGTATAAAAACTCGTATTTGAAAAAGAGGAGTAATCCAGGGCCTTTATATCCAGAGCCACAAATTCCACAACGCCGTAAAGTCTGTCAATGAAATCCGGATTGCTGCCGTTTGTATCAACTTTAAGCAGTTTCTCAGGAAAACTTTCTCTCAATCTCATCAAAAAATCAATGAGCTCGCTGCTGTAAAGGGAGGGTTCTCCTCCTGTGACAACAATGGCATCGTAAACCCTCCTCCTGTAATCGATGAAGTCAAAAACCGTATCCTCTTTTAAGGTATGTTCTACTTTCTTCTTCAACTCCGCGTTGTGGCAATAAGGACAGTCAAAATTACAACCTGAGGTAAACAGTGTCAGCGCTATCTTTCCCGGGTAATCCACCATGCTCACTTCGCGCCATCCTGCGAAATTCATTCACTTCCCTCCTGAAAACATTGAAAGTTTTTCTGTTTTTGAATTCTTCTTTTTTCCCCTTGTTCCAGTGCTGTACGGGCCTGTAATATCCGGTAATTCTCGAATACACCTCAGTCTCTTTCCCACATTTCGGGCAACGGTAAACTTCCCCCCTGATATACCCATGGGTAGGGCAAATCGAATATGTCGGAGAAATGGTGAAATATGGAATCCTGTAGTTCTCAGAGATCTTTTTTACAAGCTCTCTGGTGACCTCCCAATCGGTTATGCTTTCACCAAGGAAAGCGTGGAACACAGTACCTCCAGTATACTTTATTTGAAGCTCTTCCTGCAAATCCAGCGCTGTAAAAACATCTACCTCATAATTTACCGGCAAATGGGTAGAATTGGTGTAATATGGCACATCAGTGCCGGCTGTGATTATGTTCGGGAATTTCTCTTTATCTATTTTAGCGAGCCTGTAAGAGGTGGATTCAGCTGGAGTCGCTTCTAAGTTATATAGGTTCCCTGTACTTTCTTGATATTCGGCTATCCTATTTCTCATGAAATCGAGTACCCTTAACGCAAAATTTCTTGCTTCTTCTTCATATATGGGTTTTTTAATCCATCTGGCATTCAAGCAAGTTTCATTCATACCAACAAGACCGATGGTGGAAAAATGGTTGTCAAAGTTTTTCA
>QNAR01000135.1 GCA_003643975.1 Thermotogae bacterium
AAAGCTTTTTGAAATTGTATCACTTGCAGCGTGTAAATCCTAAGTGTTTATACTGCCTATAAAAAGCTTGGTGGGAGTATCTATGCAAAAACTGTATAATTGTTTTGAAAAAAACAAGGAGGTTTGTGTATGAGGGGCCTGTTTATTCCCTTAATACTTGTGGTTTTGTTAAGCGGGTGCATTGCATTATTCATCACTAACCCTATGGAGAAGGCGCTTGTTGGTGAGGTAGAAGTAAGGGTTCCGGTGCTTAAATATTCGATAATAAGTACGTTGGAGGAGATGTATTATGCCAACATAAAAGCACCTGAAAAATGGAAAAGCTATTATGAAAATGTAAGCGCCGATTCCAGAGCTCATTATCTCTGGTTATTGGACACATATTATGTTATGTCTTCTGAAATGAAAGAAAACCTGAAAACCATCTTTGAAAACACCCACGCATGGCGTTTGTTGAATATTGCTACACTGCTCTCAGATGAAAGCACCATAGATGACCTTGTGAGAGTTTATAAAGGTGCAATCGTAGGCCCAAATAGCCTTCCAATGAATGTTAGAAGTGCATTGGGAGAATTGTTGCCATATTACTATGAAACTTTTTTCAAAAACTATTTCGAGGAAAATGCTCCTAAGTTCGAAGAGATTGCAAAACAAATGACAGAAGAAGCAAGGGAATATCCAAATCCCTATCAATTCATCGCTGAAAACAGCGGGATAGATCTGGGTGAAAGCAAGTGCTTGTTTTACTATACTTTTAGGGAAGTAGGTGCATACGGCTTTAGACTTGATGAGCTGAGGATTTCGACCCTTCAGAGAGATGTGGATAGCATTGAAAAACTCTTTTTTACTCCTTTACATGAATACAGCCACGAATTCTTCCAAACTTTTACCGGTTCTAACGAGTTTAGGGAACTGGCCGAAGAGCTAAAAGTCAAAGATCCTCAATTTTATGATTACTGGTATTCGAATGAGAACCTGCGCAATTCATATTCCTGGCGAGGCTTTTGTGAAGAAAATCTCGTTGAAGGGTTCGCAAAATTCCTTCGGGATAAATTCTATGATTTTGTTCAAGAGCATAGAGCTTTTTATTACTATGATATGGGTTTCTATGAATACCTTAAAGCTACAGGTTTCTCTCCGGAGAAAATCTCGCTCAAAGAAGCATCTTTAGAGTTTTACCGTGTGAAATGCAAATAATATCTCACTTAGTGTGCTAAGATTTCTTATAAGGTTTTGAAAGGGGGTCGAGCAGTTTGCTTAGCTGGATTATTGCTTTCATATCCATCGCAGTGGTTTTCGTGCTATCAATAACAATATCAAAGCTATACAAAGAGTTAAAAAAGAACCTCGAAGAAAAGGTAAAATTAGAGCACTTCAAGGAAGAAAACGAAAAGCTCAGCGGTGAAATTGAGAGCTTAAGGCAAGATAATGAGAAGTTGAAAATAGAAAAAGCGAAATTCCAGGAACAAATGAATTCTCTTAACGAAAAGCTCGATTGGCTCGAAAAAACCAAAGCCGAACTGAGAGATAGTTTCAAAGCTCTTGCAAGCGACGTAACCTCAAAAAACACAGAGGATTTTCTCAAACAAGCTAATGATAAGCTTAAGGACCTTCTTTCCCCTTTGAAGAACAACCTTGATACGCTTCAAAAAAACATCGTTGAAATTGAAAACAAACGTGAAAAAGCATACGGCGGATTGGAAAAGCATCTCGAGGAGCTTACCCGGACCAATAATGAATTGCAAACAGGGATAACGAAATTGAACAGCTCTCTCAAATCCTCCACATCCAGAGGGCGCTGGGGAGAATACCAGCTCAAACGCATTGTTGAACTTGCCGGCATGACAGCGCATATAGATTTTGAAGAGCAGGAATCAAACGAAGAAGGCCGGCCAGACATGGTAATAAAGCTACCAAACGGCGGGGAGATCCCGGTAGATGCCAAAACTCCATTAAATGCCTACCTTGAGGCTATGGAAGTTCAAGATGAAAGGACCAGAAAAGATAAGCTCAAAAAACATGTAAAAAGCATAAAAGACACCATAAAAGCTCTCAGTTCAAAGGCTTACTGGGAACAGTTTAAAGAATCGCCCGATTTTGTGATAATGTTCATACCCATAGAAGCCGCTGTGAGCACAGCCTTTGAAATTGACCCCGGGCTTTTGGAATTGGCCATTAACAAAAAAGTACTTATCACTACCCCGATTACCTTGATTGCACTTTTAAAATCAGTTGCGTATGGCTGGCAACAATTCCAGCTTGCGGAAAACGCAAAAAAAATCGCCGAAGAGGGCAAGGAATTGTATAAAAGGCTCAATAGATTTCTCAACAATATTGATGATGTAGGAAAAAAACTAACTGCACTTGTCAAAACATACAACACGGCGGTAGGCTCCCTTGAAGGGCGTTTGTTACCGGGTGCAAGAAGGTTCAAAGAAATAGCTGAAATAACAGGTAAAGAACCAAGTCTTCAACCATTAGAAGTAGAACCAAGGCCACTGAATGCCCCGGAACTCAAAAACGAAAAATAAGGCAATGAACTGCAGATATTTTCAGTAATTCTTTAAAGGGCTTTTATAAGACTTTTGAATACAGTTTCACAGAACCTGAGCAGTCCCTTCTCGTAATTATAAAATCAGTTGTATTGAGGAGGGATTCTTATGAAAAAATCGATTTTTATAATTTCGTTCTTGCTTATAGGTACTTTCTCTTTTTCTTCCAGCAGTTGGGGTACTCTCTTTCCAGAATTTGCTACCAATGCTCCTGTGTGGTTAAAAGAAGGTTTGAGAATCAGCTTTTATGCAATGACTGCCACGATAAAACCCGGCGGTGGTTTGCCTGATGCCGCTTCATCTGGAGCGGGAATATTGCAAGTGGACATTGTTGCTTTAGAAGAAGGGAATGTCGTGCTTTTGCAAACGTATTATCTGGAATCCAAGGGACAATACTTCCCTTCAATAACTACAGGTGGTGTGGAAAAATGTGGTATTTGCGATTATTGGATGAATCCTGTCGTATTTAAGCACCTTGACCGGTTTCAATCAGAAAATTCTGTCGCTGCGGAAATGCCTTTCCAAATGGGTGGAAAAACTATTCAAGGGGTCAGGATCGAATACAAAACAGAATCCGGAAAAAACGTGTATATGTATGACAAAGAAACGGGGGTGCTACTGTACTGGCAGCTCCATGTCCCGTCTGGCGGAAATGTCCAATCCAGCCATTTACAATTTATTTCCAGCAGGCTTGTCGCGATTCCGTGGGTTGGAATTAACAGGGAAATCACAACTGTTCCGGCAAAAGGTTATACTGGCGCTTATACTGTAAACATCCCTGGCAGTTACCCCACTTCCTTTCCTATGCAGGTAAAGATTGCAGTTGTAGCTTCAGGCAAAAATTGGGATTTATTCAAAACAACCGTCTCTCAGTATGATACGCTTCCCTCTGAAATATACAATGTCTGTGGAAATGCACAGTTAAACGGTCCTTTGTGGATTCCTATTGCCGCTCTTGCTCAAATTCAGCAAGATCAGATTCTTGATTATGACGAATTAACAAAAATCAAGACTTCAGTTATTTACAAAGGAACATTGGATAATCATATGAATGCAGTGGTTATCCAACAATCTGGAGCGAATTTCTTTCAGCAGTTTGCCTACAATCTCGCAACTGGAAAGCTATCCTACATGAAAATCCAAACCCCAAATGGCTTTGGATACAATACGATAGAGCTGGAAGTTGCAGAATAGTTCGAAAGAAACAAATCTGTATAAATCAAACTCTTCCCATTTTCACAGAGGAACTGGCATAGTTTTGCAGCAGTCCAGTCTTTGTGGGACTGTTATTTGCCAAATAAACATAGCATAACAGGTCCGAAACAAATGCTTAATTATATTGCGTTTTTTCGGTTAACAGAACAAATAATTATGAAAACTCGAATTACGTTGTAATTTTTAGAAAAAATATCATGTGTATTTTTAGAATATGGGAGGAATTATGAGAAAAGGATTCACACTTGTTGAAATGCTTATCACGATGTTGGTTTTTTCTATAACTTTAGTCGCCATAATGTCCTTTTTCACCAAAACAGCGGGGACATCGCTGAAGCTTTTGAACAGGGTTGATACCTATGGAGATCTATTTGAAGCAAATAGCATCTTACAGCAAGAAATCTCAAAGGCTGGTCCGGACATAAGGTACATAAATCTTGTCAAAGTAAAAGGAGAAACAAAGTATAGAGGTCTCAGGTATTCAGTTTTTATCCCGCTGACAAAAACCAAAATCACCAAGCAGATTTATTTCTACAATGGGAAAATAAAAGTATGGGAAAAGAATTTCCAGACTTCTGATTTTTCAAAAGAAAAGGTGATTACAGTAAATAACCTCGAACCCTCTGGTGTAAATATAATATTGTCTACAACTCCTAAAGAAGGATTGGAGTTTGAGTTTACTTCTCTTGGAACACGAAGCATTAGTTATAAGATCACCATAAATAAGAATGGAACTAAGTATGAACACAAATCGTCTGTTTTTCTAATAAACATCCGTTGAAATTTGCCACTTTTAAGAGGAGGTAACATGAATATAAGGAAGACTGGATTGAGTTTAATAGAGATGCTTATTACTTTGCTTGTGATTTCAGCAATTTTGGTAGTGGTTTTTCAGGTTTTTGTTTCTGTCAATTCTAATTTGCATGATGCTTATAGCAACATGCGAGATTTTAACGATATAAGAAGAGGGATATCAGCCTTATGGGCTCTTGATAACACAGGAACCCCCACGGATTTTACCAATCTTACTCGTTATCAAAAATTGGATGAATTTTTTCAGGAATTGAAGAATGAAGGAATTTCAGATGAAGTAATCGATTATCTGTCTGAAAACCTGGAATTTTGGCAATTAGCACCAGATAAGAGCCAAAAAATTTATCTCGCAGTTAGGCCTCTCGCTTCCTGGCGTTGAAAGGGTGACTTAAATGAGAAAAAAAGGAGTCGTCTTACCGCTTTCAATTATATTGATGCTTTTTATTTCAATAATGGCTTTAACACTTTTGAAGTCAACTACACGAAGAACTGAACACCTTTTCAACAATATAAACAAGCATCTTGCCAGAGGCTTATCCGTCTCCACGGCAATAGCATGTAGCGGTCTTCCCAAAAGGC
>QNAR01000136.1 GCA_003643975.1 Thermotogae bacterium
ACACCAAATGCCTCATCCTGATGGGCTTTGCCATATAGCTTGTCCCCAAGCAGCGGGTGACCTATTTCTTTCATGTGCACCCTTATCTGGTGTGTTCTTCCAGTCTTTGGCTTTACCATAAGCAGTGAAGCAACCTTTGAAAAGTATTTTATCGTTCTATAATTCGTTGTGGCCTCCTTTCCATCGAAAAGCACAGTCATTTTCAGCCTATTCACAGGATGCCTTCCAAGGGGTAGCACTATCTGGCCGTGAGGGGGTGTTTTCCCTTTCGCAATTGCAATGTAGGTTTTTTCGGTACTGCGGACCTTGAATTGAAGGGAGAGTGAATTGTGGGCCATGTCGTTTTTGGCGACTATTATGATGCCACTGGTCTCTTTATCAAGCCTATGAACTATTCCAGGGCGCATTACACCACCAATTCCCTGAAGATCTCCACAATGGTTCAGAAGCGCATTTACCAACGTGCCACTTTTTTTGTTGTGGACAGGATGAACGATCATGCCCGCAGGTTTGTTGACTACGATGATGTCTCTGTCCTCATATATTATGTTCAGCGGAATGTCTTCGGGCTGGGCTTCTGCTTCAAGGGGCTTTCCCGGCATCTCAAAAGTAATACACTCACCAGCTTTGACTTTGTAGCCCGGCTTTTTCGTAGAGCCATTCACAAGTACCTTTCCCTCTTTAATATGCCGCTGTATGGCGGAACGTGAAACCCAGGCCGGTGCTATTTCCGTTATGAACCTATCGAGCCGCCAGCCGTTTTCACGATTCGTTACCGTTATCTCTTCCAACACGTGATTTTTCCCTCCGATAGAACAGGAATAACAAAAGGACAGTGCCAGCGACTACGCAGCTATCTGCTCCATTGAATATCGGCCAGTAAGGTATCTCAATGAAGTCCACCACATAACCAAGCCGCAAGCGATCAATGAGATTGCCTAGAGCACCTCCCAGTATGATTCCGAAAAAGAATTTCTCCTTTGAGGTGAGTTTATCTTTGAAGTGATTGCCAATAAAAAGTAACAGAAGTATTATCGCCGATGTAATGATGGCGATGTTGTAAACGCCCAGGCTTTTCAAAAGCCCAAAAGATACACCCTTATTGTGAACATATCTCAATCCAAGAACTTTGCCAAGAACATCTATTCTCACAAGATATTGAAGATTGCTTTCGGCAATCGCCTTGGTTACTTGATCAATCATCAAAGCAATTACAAGACCAATAGCTACAACCACTTTAATCACCGAACCTTACGCATATTATCCAAATCATTGCAGGTATCAATAAATGACCGCCCCTTGCGGGGCGGTTGATTTTCATCAAAGGTTTTCCATTATAGCTTCCATTTCAGAGTCATCCATTTCAAAGTTAGCATATACTTCCTGAACGTCATCGCTATCTTCCAGCAAGTTCAATAGTTTCAAAAGCTTTTCTGCATCACCGCCAGAAACCGCAACGGTGTTTTTCGGAATGTAGGTCAGTTCATATGAGACACTGAATCCATTTTCTTCGAGAGTGCTTTTAATATCAGAGACTTGCTCAGGTGATGTGATAATCTGTACGGGATCATCTTCATCTTTTATGTCTTCTGCTCCAGCGTCTATAACGAGAAGCTGGAATTCGTCCATGTCGGAAATCTCTGATTTTGGAATACTTATTACTCCTTTTCTTTCAAACATCCATGAAACACTTCCACTTTCTGCCATGTTTCCACCGTGTTTGGAAAGGATATGCCTGATTTCCTGAGCGGTTCTATTTTTGTTATCGGTTAGTGCTCTTATCAACATAGCGACTCCACCAGGTGCGTACCCTTCATACATGGCTTCAACAAAGGACTGGCCTTCCAGTTCTCCAGCTCCTTTTTTGATTGCCTTTTCCATCGTGTCTTTGGGCATATTGGCAGCTTTTGCCTTATCCATCGCAGCTCTTAGAGCGGCATTAGTCATGGGATCTGTGCCACCTTCCCTTGCCGCGACCATGAGTTCTCTGATGATTTTTGTGAATATCTTCGATCTCTTCGCATCCTGGGCGGCTTTTCTGTGCTTGATATTGGCCCACTTATTATGACCGGACATTTTCTTTCCCTCCTATATTGTTAAGTATTTCTTTCAGATACTTACCTTGGAACACGGCATCTTTGACATACACATAAACACACTTTTCCGATACTTCATCAGTATTGGAAAGGATTTTAAGCAGTTTCTGATATGAAACCAGCTTTGACACTGGCTGGAAATATTTTACCATAAAGTAGTCACTCAATTCAGAAAATCCAAAGTTTTCATACACTTCGGCTGCCTTGAAGATTTTCAGTTTCTTCTTTCCTTGCTTTTCCACCAGCGCATCTGGTGAAAATTTCTTCGGATCAAACGCTTTTTTCGGAAGATACAGAGTGTAATAGTATTTTTCTACAAGCTCTTGAAAGTTTATATCTTCCGTTATCTTCCACACGTCCAGAATGCGCAACGTAAAAATAGAGTACATGTTGAGTTTCTCAAATATACCGTCATCCTCTTCGGTGGTTGTTAGCTTCAGGTACAAGGCAGAGCTTGCAACACCTGTGGGTACCGCAGGAGCATATGAAATTTTGGGATGAGGATGGAAGCCCTGGGAATAAGCAACAGGAATTTTCGCGCGTCTCAGCATTCTTTCAATCGCTGTGCTTGTTTCTTGCTGAGACAAAAACCTGAGCAGTCCACCTCTGTTAAAACGAAGAATGTATTCCGCCAATTTTTTCAGCTCCAATGTATTCCGATTTCGATGAATATGCTCCAATCGACAGTATAATTGTATGTGAAAACATCTAAAATTACAACTGTTTGGAGGGTAGAGCATATGTGGATGGTGATTTCTGATACCCATGACAACATGGAAAACACAAAGAAAGCAATAGAATTAGCCAAAAGTAACAATGTCGATACCATATTTCACTGTGGTGACATAGTATCCCCATTTACGGCAAGGCTCCTAACGGATTTTCAGGGAAGTGTTTTTGTAGTAACCGGCAACAACGATGGTGAAAAGATCATGCTCAAAGAGATTCTCGGGAATTCTCTCTTCACCAAGCCTGTGGTTATAATACATCAGGAGAAAAGGATTGCGCTCATGCATGAGCCCTTTGGACTTGAAAGGCTCACCGATCTGGACTATATTTTCTATGGACATACTCATGAGATTGACATAAGGCCGGGTGACATCTTCATTGCAAATCCCGGGGAAGCCTGTGGCTACCTTTCAGAGAAGGCAACATGCTTGCTATTGGATGAATCAACTAATGAATATGAGATACTGGAATTATAACCTGCGTTTAACCGATATAATGGATTAAAGACTTATAATCGACCGAAAACACGAAATCTGCGCAAATTGCGATAGGAGGGTCAAGAGTGGAAAAGAAGACAGTGAATCAGGAATTCAACGTAGAAGTTCTTGAGCTTGTATTTACACCTGATGAAGTAAAAAGAGCCGAAAACGAAGCAGTCAAGTATGTCAATGCCAATTATTCAATACGAGGTTTTAGAAAGGGCAAAGCCCCAAAAGGTATCGTCATGTCCTACCTTGGCGAAAATTTTGATGAGATCGTTTTCGATGAGCTCGGAAAAGCCGTGGAAGAAGAGCTGAAGAAAGAAGAACAACTCTTCATTCCCGCCATCGTTGTAGAGAGAAAAAGAAATGAAGACGACAGTGTAACCTTCGTAGTTGAACTTCACAGAGAGCCTGAAGCTGTAATAAAGGACTATAAGGGGATGGAGTTCTCCATCCCAAAAAGGGAAGACGTGCTGGTCAATTACGTTGAGAACAAACTCGAAGAACTCAGAAATGAGAATGCCATTTTTGAGCCGAAAGATGGACCGGCTGAAATTGGTGATGTCGTTGAAATCGAATACACCATAGTCAAAGACGGCAAAGTAATCGCTAATAAGAAAACTCAGGAAATACATATTGTTGAAGAAGATGACAGACCCATCGTTAAGAACATTATCGGGAAGAAAAAGGGCGACGTTGTGGAATTCGAGCGGACTTTTGAGGATTCCGATAATGTTTACAACTACACGGTTGAAGTCAAGGAAGTTTTCAAACGCATTCTCATGGAAATCGATGATGAGTTCGCCAAATCAGTTGCCAGCGAAGTTGAAACACTTGAAGAGCTGAAAAAGAAAATCGAAGAAGAAGGCATTGAAGCCTTTGACAACTGGAAAAAAGACTTTCTCAGGCAGCAGGCTTTCGACAAAATTGCTGATCTCGTAGATGTCAAGATCTCCGATAAGACAATAGATTATTTCGTACTCAAATCCATAGAAAACCTCATCAAAGAGAAAAAATACGACAACTATCTAAAACAAGCAGGCAGCGAGGAAAACCTTCGAGATCAGATCAAAGAAAGCATTATCAACGAGCTTAAAAGAGATCGTTTTATAGCCGAGATTGCTAAAGAAAACAACATCGAAGTGACTGAAGAAGAAGTGCTGAAAAACGCCGAAGAACTGGCGCCATACTGGGGAATTTCTGTGGAAAGAGCCACGGAAATCATCAAATCAAGGGAAGACCTTCGTGAGGATATTGCGGCAAATCTGAGAAAGAACAAGGTTCTGGATCTGGTTATCGCGTCCGCAACCTTCAAGGAGATCGATGCAGGCGAGAGTAAAGAAGAGGAAAGCAAAGAAGTCGCTGAACCCTCCGAAGCTACTGAATCATCAAATGAACCTGAAGAGAACACCGAGGAAAAAGAAGAGACAACAGAAGAATAACAATGAGATATTTTGAAACATGCTGGCAAATGCCAGCATGTTTTTTTGTATAATAGAGTCAAATGGGGGGATTGGCAATGACAAAACGTGTAGTCCTTTTTGCGGCAATAATTGCTGGAATTGTTCTTTTAGGTTGGTTTTTGGTTCTAAGCTTTTCGGGAAAGCTTATTGTAAACCCTGTGCTGTTCAACCTGGGCCCTCTGGAAATCAGGTGGTACGGGTTCCTGATTGCCTCTTCTATATTCATCGCATACTTTTTAGGCAGAAAATTGGCTTTGAGAGAAGGAATCAAAGAAGATTACCTCATAGAGATGATCTTCTGGGGAATAATAGCCGGGATTGTCGGTGCGCGTTTGTACTATGTAGCATTCGAATTTGACCTGTACCATAAA
>QNAR01000137.1 GCA_003643975.1 Thermotogae bacterium
ATTACCCTGATACCCGTGTTGTCGGTAGCTGTAATTTCAATGTACAGTGCAAAGAACACAATAGAAATTGAAATTACAGCTACCGACAACACGGGTATCAGGGTAATCACAACCGATGCGGTGAAACCGGACATCGCTAAAAAAGAGTACAATACCTATGGGAAACGCGAGGTACACTTCACTGAAGAGAGGTTTTTCCCTGATGGCGTTTCATATTTCAATATCACTGCAGAGGACCTTTTTGGCTTAAAAAAGTCAGTAACCTATAAAATCTACGTAGATACACAGCCCCCACAAATCGAATTGAAGAAGACTCCTGACGAGAACGGGAATCTCATCCTGACCGCTATTTTCAAAGATAACTTAGGGCTAAATTC
Organism: Thermotogae bacterium; assembly: GCA_003643975.1. Taxonomy (GTDB): domain Bacteria; phylum Thermotogota; class Thermotogae; order Petrotogales; family Kosmotogaceae; genus Kosmotoga_B. Next base: position 378 of record QNAR01000137.1, read on the forward strand.
CGTCTCGGTCAATGGCAAGAGGTACAATTTTGAAGACCTCAGCGAAAAAACAAAGGAATTTATGGTGACTGAAAAAATAGCAAAGGGAGCTTCTATTAAATTGGCTGCTACGGATATTGTTGGGCACACCATTTTTGAAACAGTTGGGTGGTGAAAGTGATGTCAAAACGGGTAATGGTTGCAATTTTCGTTTTGTTGTCGATGATCGCGTTTTCCAATATTATGGAGCTAAATCTTTCACGGTATCCCCTCGTCTCCTTTTACGTTTCGGCTGAATCTACACCAGCAAATATCGTTGAAGACGGTAAAAATGTGGATTTTTGGTTTGCAAAGGCCGAAAAAGGATTCATTTCCGATCTGGATATCGTGATAGCATTGGATACTTCCGGTAGTATGAGAAAAGTGATGGGCTTTCTCGATGATCTGATGGCAGCCACTCTTGGTAGGCTGGCATCCAATGGTATAAGGGTTAGGACGGGTATGGTGACTTTCACTGACGAATTGCTGAGAATATATCCATTGACTACCGACGCCAGTGATTGTATTGCCTGGCTACAAGATGCGATTCCCTTCGGCGGAGGTGATGATAACGAACTCTCTCTTGAGGCATTACTTGAAGCTGCGAATTTTGATTTTGACCCGCATGCTCGCAAAATTGTTCTTCTCATAACTAATGCACCTCCTCATCAACTGAACGACGGAACGGAATTCAGTAATTTAACTGTTCAAGATGTTCAAAGGAAACTATCCGCAAAAGATCTTAACCTTATCATAATTGGACCGCCCATCGATGAATTCGAAAGCTTTGTCACAGCGGCCAGAGCCCGGTTTTTCAACATAAATGTCTTCAACGAGGTGGAGAAAGCATTCAGCGGTGCATTGTCATCTTTCTTCAAATCATATCTAATTGAATACCGAACGCCTAATTTCGATTATGAGAGGGATCATACTATTGTGGTCGAACTTGAAAACGGATCCACGATTTCTACAAATTACCATTCACCGGAAAAACTGAACTCCCCACCAACGATAAACAGCCTCTCTGTGATTCCCCCGGTTTCGTTTCCAGGTGAGCCCATTCATGTAAGTGTAAAGGCAAAAGACGTGGATGGGGACAATTTAGAATTCCGCTGGAAGTTGAACAACAAGCTTCTCAATGAAAGAGACGATGAAATCACCATCAATCCTGATGCCACGGGTACTTTCAGTGTTGCCTGTGAAGTTAGTGATGGAAAGACTTCCAGCATCGCCCAAACGGGATTCAGGGTTATCGAAAAACCAAAGCCGGAGATCATTAAAACGGTTGTTGAAAAGGTTGTAAAACCCGAGCAAGATCAACCTTCATTCGATATATCACACGTTGAAAAACAGCTTGGAATCACTTTTTCTTCACATCTTACAACAGATGTTGACAGTGATGGATCTTTCGAAATACTCGCAGGAACCGACTCAGAAGGCAAAGGGACACTTTATATGTTTGACTCGAAGGGCCAACCTATTTGGCATATAACTCTCGCTGATGATAGCGTTTTCTGGCCCGATGATTCCTTCAGCATAGATTCTATACAGTGTGGAGATGTTGATGACGACGGCGTCAATGAAATCGTTGTGCTTCTAAACCATATACCGTGGTTCCCGTCAATAATCGCTGTGGTTTCCCCTGATGGAAGTGTCAAGGGGAAATATTTCCACCCCGGTCATATAAAGTTGTTGAAGTTGGAAGATGTTGAAGGCGATGGGATTGATGACATAATTTTTGCCGGTGAAAACGCCGAACATAATTTTTCAACAGCCTTTGGAATATTGGATGGTAGAAAGCCCTCCGGGCAGGCTGAACCTTACTTCGGTCTGGGTGTTCCCCCTGCCCAGGAAAAAGTCTATCGCCTTCTGCCAAAAGCTAAGGGCATGAGTTCTATTAATATAATCGATGGTAAAATTTTCCTTTACGACGAAAGCGGACAGCAGTTTGAAATTTTGAAGTAATCTCTGTGGGGGTGCACATATGAAAAATATCGTGTTAGGCCTGCTACTGATAATTACAACTGTTAGCATAGCAACGAGTATTCTTGAAGTGAATACTTCCGGTTTTCCGATTGTGAAAGTTGTGGTTGCGGGTGCTGAAAGTGTGAATATTCTGGAAAATTCCCAGACTGTTGACATATTCAAAATCGAAAAAAACGATGGTCTTCTTGCAATAAGTTATCTCAGCAACGAAGAGAACTTAAAAGGGCAAAAAGTCGAACTAAAAGTCAATGAAGCTCAGACATATTACAATCTACCTCTCGCTGAGAACAGGCTTTTTTCGGCTTTTGTACTCGACAACAGTAAAATCACAGTTGATGGTGATATCCAGGATTGGGATAAAATCACAGGCATTCGCTTTCTCTCAGGTGATGGCAGTACTGGCGCAGCTATCTCTGGCTGGTTTGACCTGAGCGGAATTGCAAAAATCGCTTATGATTTGTCAAAGAGTACCCTTTATGGGTTGGTGATTATTCGTGACGATGTCCCTATTCCAGCATACTCAAAAGACATAGTAGGTGCTGGTGACAGCATTCAGCTTAAAATAGGCGAAACGCTTTACAATCTTCTACCGGGAAATTTCATAAATTACGACCCATCTATTTCCAGCAGCGTTCCCACCGAAGGTTCGGAAATTTCATGTATTCTCGAAAACGGCCATTACATCTATGAATTCGCGATACCCCTTCCCAGAATGGGGAAAACCAAACAGATAAAATTGTCCATGACTATAATCGATAATGACAAGCCCAGGGCCCTTGAAAAAACTGAGTGGAAAATAATCGAAAATGAGGAGCTGTCTTTTTTTACAGAAAGCTTGCCCACTGTCGATATCACTTCACCAAAAGATGGCGACATTTTCAGTAAGCCTTATGTTGTACTTTCCGGTTCTGTTGATGGCGAATACAGAAATGTGATCGTTAAGCAGGAAAGGATAGGCAGCACAGGGGAAACCATACCTGTTGAGGAAAGAGTCCTCGAGATAGAGGGAGGGCATTTTCGTGACTCTTTTGTGCTGCGCCAGGGTGAAAACATCTTCACTGTGCTTGCTACAAACACTTCTGGAAAAGCCATATCAAGCGTTCATGTCCTCTATCCCACGAAGGCCTCCCTGCGTTTTATTTTAAAGTGGGACAGTCCCAAAGCTGATCTCGATTTAAATGTACTTCTCCCTTCGGGTGAGAGGATATATTTCGTCAATCCCGGCCCTCCGGGCAAGCTACACATAGCGGACGCAGATGAAGCCCTTGAAGTATATGAAATTCCCTTCGATGAAGTGGAACCCGGACCCTATACACCCATGGTTCATTTCTTCGAAAACAAAGGGGCAAAAGAAATCAGCGGAACACTTTCAGTTGAACTTAGCGATGGCGTTTCAACGAACATGTCTCGTGAATTGTTCAAAGAGACTTTTTCATTCAAAGGGAACGAGGCAAATCCCACCGATACTACAACCGGGACTGACTGGCGATATTTTGAACCGGTTGAAATTAAGATACCGGAAGTTGCAGTAAAAGTGCTGTCAGATCTTCCTGAGAGCTTCAAGAAAGGGGTCACCTACCGCATAGGCTCAATAGAGTACAAGGAAGGTTTTATCGGTACTTATGAACTCGGAAATTCTCTTGAGCTTGAGGTTAATCCCATTGTTTTTGAATCTGATATAGACGAAAATATAGAGGGAAACGATGTCAAATTCGAATTTTCTGGCTGGAGTGACGGCATTAGCGGGAGTAAAAGGGCTGTTGTTATCAATGAACCTGTAACTTTACAGGCTCATTTCAAAAAATATTACAAGGTTCTTCTTCTCACTACCGACGAAAATGGCAAAGAACTCCTTGAGCGCAAGCAATATTGGGTTGAAGCCGGGAAAGAGATAAACATTTCATCGGTTGATATCGATGGCATGCTCTTTCAGCGCTGGCTTTTCAACGGTCAAATGGTTTCCACGGAAAAGGGAGACAAGGGATTTCTCATCACTAAACCTTCAATCATTGTCAGAAAATTCTTGAGAACCGCTGATGTAATGCTGATAGCTCCTGACGAAGCATACCATGATTTGACAGCTCTGAAAAAAGTTCTCACGCCAAAAAACCTATCTGTAGAACTCTATTCACCTGAGACCATACTGGAAAATCCTCGTTCATTGAAAAAAGCCAAAGCCGTTTTCCTCAGCTTTACCCTCTCAAAAGGCGGATTTAGTGATTTTTTCACCGAAAAATTGATAGATGAATTGAGCTCTTATATTCAGAATGGCGGCACAATTGCCCTTTCAGGTGATGGAAATGTTCTTCTTGAAAAACTCGGGCTGGCAAAGCTCAAAAAAGTTTCATATGCCAGCGGAGCAATTTGTGTGCCCTTCAAATTGCTTTATGGGCCTGAAGGTATCTTTGACCACCTGGCCTTTCCTGCCGATGAATTTTCTGCTATCTCAAACCCTGAAAATGCTGATTTTCTATGGAAAGCCAGCACCGAATTCAGTGGCTACGTGATTTCCGGTTACCCTGGGGACTTATTACCGCTTCATTTCATTGAATCTTTGACCATAAACAATAAGAAAAGCGAGAGAACCGAGCCGCTTCTGATGTGGAAATACGGGAGTGGAAATATTCTGTATCTTGATGAGGTTTGGAACGGAAAAACGTCTTCTTCGGAAGGTGCTGTTGATCTTATACAGAAATTCGTGGACTTCCTGATTTCAAGCACACCAAAAGTTATTCAGGAACCTCTTGTA
>QNAR01000138.1 GCA_003643975.1 Thermotogae bacterium
CTGGAATGACAATTCCGGCACCAAAAAAGATGGTGTTGTGACCATTTACAGCGCATTGAATACTCTTAACTCAATGCCTTTTGCTGATGAGATAAAAACTGCTTTGAACCATGCTCATTTCAGACCCACTATCCCTGAATATTCAAAGATATCTGAAATAATCAGAAGTGCTATTCAGGAATATGTCATGAATTACAACAAAGTGTCTGCTAAAGAAGTTCTTGACAAAGCAGCAGCGAAGGTAAACAAGATATTGAAATAATTATTTAATTAGTAGGGTGTCCCAATGGGCACCCTGCTGTTTATTTAACGACAGCAAAGGAGAGATACACATTGATTATTCGAAAGAAAATTACTCCATTTATTCTGCTTTCTCCTGCCGTTATAATGTTACTTGGACTCATGCTTTTTCCATTGGCATGGTCTTTTTTCACAAGCTTAAAAAGCATGAGCCTATTTGATTTAATGATGCATAGCGGTGAATTTGTGGGTTTCAGTAATTATGCTGATATCTTTCAAGACAGCAATTTTTGGAATGCATTAAAGAATTCATTGATATATGTTGGAATCTCTGTAATAGGACAAGTAGCTTTTGGGTTGCTTATTGCAAGCATATTGCATAGCAAAATAGTTAAATTTTCAGGACTTTTCAGGGCTCTTTTCCTTATCCCCTGGATTACATGTAGTGTAGTTGCGGCATACTCATGGATATATTTTCTTGATGCCAATATAGGTTTTTTGCCAACTTTATCACTGAATTTTGCTTTTTTAAAAGCACTAGGCATGGATAGAAGAGATTGGTTAACGAACCCATCTATCGTCATTTTTGTACTTTCAGTGATAAACATCTGGAAAGGCACAGCCTTTTCAATGCTTATGCAATCAGCTGGATTTCAAAGTATTCCTGGTTCGGTTTTCGAAGCCGCCAAAGTAGACGGTGCTAACGCAATTCAAAGATTTTTCCGCATAACTATTCCGATATTATCCCCGTTTATACTCATCAATCTCGTTATGACTACAATGATTACTTTCAACATATACGATATGATTCTCGTTATTACAGGCGGTGGCCCGGCTCATGCAAGCGAAGTTTTGAGTCTATATGTGTATAACACAGGATTCGTTAATGGTGAGATTGGGTATGCTGCCGCGCTTTCAATGATCCTCTTTGCTGTAAATCTTATTGCCACTGTTTTTTACTTAAAGTATTTGAATCCAAGGAGAGGTAACAATGACTAATCGAAAAAAAAGGATTATTATTAAGCTTTTAGCGTATGGATTCATAATTTCATGGGCAGTGTTTAGCCTGTTCCCGCTCAGCACTATGTTTTTAACGGCTTTAAAACCGAAAAATGCCTTTGACCAGTTTCCACCAAGCTACTTTTCGACCAATCTAACGTTGGATAATTTCAAATATGTTTTGTTTAATTCGGATTGGATCAAATACTATTTGGATACAATTTTCATTTCAACGGCTGCTTCAATAATTGCCGTTCTTACGGGCTCATTGGGTGCTTATGCTTTTTCAAGGTATCAATTTAAGTATAAACGAACAATAATGGTTGCTATTCTTGCATTGCAAATGATCCCGGTAGCGTCGATAGTTATTCCTTTGTACAACATGTTCGCCACAATAAACATGTTGGATACATATTGGGTTTTGATACTTATCAATGCTGTTGGGTCAATGCCGTTGATAATCTGGCTTATGAACGGGTATTTTTCAAGTATTCCCAAAGAACTTGAAGAAGCGGCCTATATTGATGGATGTTCTAATATGAAAGCGTTCTGGAAGGTAACATTCCCTCTGGCTGCTCCAGGACTGGCTGCCTCGATGATATACGCATTTGTTTATGCTTTTGGAGATTATATTATCGCGAAAACGCTCGCTGGAAGCCGTATTATTACTTATACAGTAGGACTTACACTTTTTTCGAATCAATACGAGGGAATGGATATAACATTGGTTTCTGCTGCTGCTTTTACTGCGTTAGTTCCAATAATCGTACTTTTCTCGATATTCCATAAGTACTTCATAATTGGTATGACCGGTGGCGCGCTGAAAGAATAATAACGCTTTTGAAAAAACATGGGACATGTTCTAAAAGTCCCATGTTTTTTATTGTTGTTCTTTACAGCATTTGTCGCGCCTTAAAATGCTTTGAACCTCAGGAATGTCTTTTTCGCGATCCGGTGTAGTATTATGATAGTGTATTTGACGAAATGCTCCATGAAACGGAGGGGTAAAAATGGCCTTTGAGATTCTTGGCGTGGTAGAGGGTTTTTATGGGAAACCGTGGCCTATGGAACGGCGGGAAGAGATTATTAAATTCATTGGAGAGCAAGGATACAATCTATACATATATGCCCCAAAAGACGATGAGCTTCACAGATTTAGATGGCGAGAGCCTTATCCGGAAGAATTTATGAGGGCTTTCAAAAGGCTGGTTTATCTCGGTGAAGAATCAGGTGTGGCTGTTTCGGTTGCGATTAGCCCCGGTTTATCGGTGAGTTATTCAAGCGAGAATGACCTTTCAGCAATTGTGAACAAGTATCTCGGCTTCGCTGAGCTGGGTGTTGAAACCTTCGGGCTTTTCTATGACGATATACCCCCTGCGCTATTTGACGAAACCGATAAGAAACGCTTTGATACCCTCGCCGAAGCTCAAGCTCATTTCGCCAACAGGGTTATAGAAAAGCTGCGAATGGAAGTAAAACATCTGAATTTCATTGTTTGTCCCACGGAATATCACAAGAATCCGAACTCGTCTTATTTGAAAGAATTGGCCAGGAAGCTTGATCCCGATGCCAAGATTATGTGGACCGGCCCGCAAGTTTGTTCAAAAGCTATTCCTGTTTCAGATGCCATGGCTTTTGAAGAATCAACCGGCCGAAAGGCTCTTTACTGGGATAACTACCCTGTGAACGACAGCTATATGATTCCCGAGCTGCATATTGGCCCTTACACGGGACGCTCACCCGAACTTTCAGACCATTCTGCCGGGATAGTTCTCAACCCTATGATACAGCCAGAGGCATCGAAAGTCGCTTTAGGATGTGCAGCGAAATTCTTTTCAGACCCATGGAACTATATACCTGAAAAAGCGTGGAAAGAGACAATTCAGGAGCTTTTCGGGGAGCTCTCTGATGCTTTTGAGCATTTTGCACTCTATAATATGCAAAGCCCACTGCACCCAGCTGAATCAGAAAAGCCAACAGAGGTAATGGAAAGTTTTAAGGCTGCTTATATAAACGGAGATTTGGAAAAGGCATTAACCATTCTTCAAAATGAAGGGCAGACGATGCTATCCGGGGGAGAGAAGCTCTTGGATAACCTTGATGACAAGCTGATTCGGGAGATTTCTCCGTGGCTAAAAGATTATATAACATGGGGAAAACTGTTGCTGGAAGCGGTAGAGATTTTAGAAAGCCGGGACGTGCTTTTTGATTCCACGGCCGAAAATAAGAAAAAGGCTGAGAGGCTTCAGAGAACGCTCGAAGAAGTGGAAACACAACTAAAAGCCCAAACGCCACAAAACACGTTGATGTCGTGTTCAGCTTACAGGGATTTTGTTTCAGAGTTATGCACGCGCACAAAGGGGGTATTTTATCTCCATAACAAAGATTGGCAGCACTGAGCTTTAGATCTTGCAGCTATCTGTGATAGAATTTCATTGAAACCACTTTCGAAGGGTGATAAGATGCGCAGATAATTCCACCTTCTAAAAAGCACCAAAATCCAAATGGCAGTAGCCATCTATTTTTCCATTGGAGGTGGAATTATGCTTCATATAAAACAACTTCGCTTTTCATTCGGCGCAAATGAAGTGCTTAAAGGTGTAAATCTGAATATCCTTCCCGGCGAAATCGTTGCCCTGCTTGGGGCGAACGGTTCTGGCAAGACTACTTTACTCAATCTTATCAGGGGTATCTTGAAACCGGATTCCGGGACAATTGCACTGGGAAACGCGGTAAAACTCGCCTTTCTTCCTCAGGAAATTCCATCATTTGAAGGGAACGCCATAGAATTTCTACTTGAAGCTTTTCCGAAAGTAGGGAAGCTGTATAAAGTCGTATCTTCGCTTTCAGTAGATTCTTCAGGTTACCCGGAGATGATAAGCGAATATCATGATCTTGGCGGTTTTGAGCTTGAAGCAAAAATCAAATCGGAAATTCTAAAATATGGCTTTGTTGAGGAAGATTTGCTTCGCCCTTTTTCGAGTTTTTCAATGGGGCAACAAAGATTATGGGCGATTTTTCGAGTGCTTTTAACCGAAGCCGATCTTTTCTTGCTCGATGAACCTACAAACCATCTCGATTTGCAAATGTGCCAAAAGCTTGAAAAGATAATTCTTGAACTCAAGGCAAGAAAATATTCGATACTTCTCGTAAGTCATGACAGGTTTTTAATAGACAGGGTTGCAGATAGAAGCTATTTCCTGAAAAATGGAACAGCTTTTGCGGTTAGCGGGGGCTATTCCCTGATGCTTTCACACTTGAAGAGCGATTTCGAATCTAGATTAAAAAGGGCAAAAGAGATACAGAGAAAAATAAAGCAGCTCGAACTCGAAGTCTCCAGAAGAGCTTCCTGGTCAGCGAGCAAAGAGGCGCAAAAGAAATTTGCAGATAAGGTGATGAATAAAGGGCATATAGGACACAAAGCCGCTAAACTCGCCAAGAGGGCGAAAGCAGTTCAAAAGAGGTCACAGAAAATGATTGAAGAATTGAAAGATAAAAAGCCTTTCGTGGAAAAAATCATTGAAATAGAACTACCCATGTACAGCGTGCCAGCCAGAAGGTTGCTTTCTGCTTTTGAATTGAATTTCGCATATGGGAACAGAAACATTCTTAGAAATGTTGGCTTGGAATTATCCACAAAGGACCGTGTTGTTCTAATAGGCCCTAACGGATGCGGAAAGACAACATTGATAAAATGCCTTGTTGGCAAGCTCAATCCACGGGGAAAACTGTACAGAAACGATAATATCAGGTGGGAATACATTCCTCAGAACGTGAAAGCCTTCTTCAAATCCGGGAGCTTGCTGGATAACCTAAGGATCTCGAAGTATGACGAGCAGCAGTTAAGGCGGGCACTTGGAGCGGCGGGCTTCAGAAAAGATAAGGCATTA
>QNAR01000139.1 GCA_003643975.1 Thermotogae bacterium
CAATCTTAAAATTCGTCCTTTTCCAGGGTCTCCAGGAAAGAGATGTGTGGCATACATACCTGCAATATGCATAGTTCCCATGGAGTGTGATAATCTCGTATGAGTAGCTCCAGGATAGACAGATTCCGCCCCTGCGCGTTGAGATAGAAATTTGAGTCTCTGGACAGGCCTGGTATCCATGAAAAGTATTTCAAGCGGATAAAGGTATATTTCGGTGTAAACTGGATCCCTCGAGACCTTGAAATACACAAGAATCCATCTCCTCTGGTTGTAAAAAAGCCTTCGCAACAATTATAGCATTAGCATGTTATAATCATTGCAAAACTGCAAAGGAGGGAGAAAATGGAACAGTTAAGTACTAGGTACGATCCCTCAAAAATCGAGGATAAGTGGTACGACTTATGGAACAAAAATGGGTACTTCAAACCGCGTGGAAATGGTAAATCCTTCACGGTAGTTATTCCACCGCCAAATATAACTGGTACCATTCATATGGGTCATGCTTTGAACCTGACCCTGCAGGATATCATCATAAGGTACAAACGTATGAGAGGCTTTAACACACTCTGGGTTCCAGGTGAAGACCATGCGGGAATTGCCACTCAAAACGCTGTGGAAAAAGACCTTGCCAAAAAAGGGATTCATCGGGATGATCTCGGGCGTGAAAAATTTCTCGAGCTTGTCTGGGATTGGGCAAAAAAGTACCGAGCCCGAATTGTCGAACAAATAAAGGCCATTGGAGCTTCGGTGGATTGGTCCAGAGAGCGTTTCACTCTTGATGATGGTTTAAACCGCGCCGTGAAGAAAGCATTTGTTGAGTTATACAATGAGGGACTGATATACAAAGGAAAATACATTGTCAATTGGTGTCCTCGTTGCCATACAGTCCTTTCCGATGAAGAAGTTGAGCATGAAGACGAAGAAGGAGCATTTTACCATATCAAATACCCATTTAAAGATGGTTCGGGACATGTAGTCATTGCCACTACAAGGCCAGAAACAATGTTGGCTGACACCGCCGTTGCCGTTCACCCATCCGATGAAAGGTACAAGGCACTTATAGGCAAGAAGGTAATTCTGCCCTTAGTGGGTAGGGAACTCACGGTCATATCTGATATATATGTGGATCCTTCTCTGGGAACAGGTTGCCTAAAAGTTACGCCAGCACATGATCCAAACGATTTTCAGATTGGGTTAAGACATAATCTTGAAATAATCGAAGTAATAGGAAAAGACGATATAATAAATGAAAACGGCGGTAAATACGCGGGAATGGATAAAATAGAAGCTCGGAAAGCCGTTGTCAAAGACCTTGAAGAACAGGGTTATCTCATCAAAATTGAACCAATAAAGCACGCCGTAGGCAAGTGCTATCGCTGCAATACAACTATTGAACCTCTTTTATCTGACCAATGGTTCGTAAGAACAAAGCCCCTCGCAGAACGAGCTATTGAAGCGGTTGAAAACGGTGAAATCGTCTTTTATCCGAAGCGTTGGAAAAAAGTTTATCTTAACTGGATGTATGAAATCCGGGATTGGTGCATTTCCAGGCAATTATGGTGGGGGCATCGGATTCCGGTATGGTACTGCGACGATTGCGGTGCCACTATGGCTTCTGAAGAAGATTTGAAAAAATGTGTTCACTGCGGATCCAGCAATATCCACCAGGATGAAGACGTACTTGATACCTGGTTCAGCTCCCAGCTTTGGCCTTTTACCACACTTGGCTGGCCTGAAAAGACTGAGGATTTGAAAACTTTCTATCCAACAAGTACCCTTTTTACAGCTTTTGACATAATTTTCTTCTGGGTTGCAAGAATGATCATGGCTGGATACCAGTTCATGGACGAGAAGCCTTTTTCTCATGTTTATATCCATCAGCTTGTAAGAGACAAAAAGGGTAGAAAAATGTCAAAATCCCTGGGTAATGGGATTGACCCACTTGAAGTAATCGAAGAGTATGGTGCTGATCCCATGAGGTTTACGCTTGCCATGTTGGCGGCTCAAGGCCGAGATATTAAGTTGGATTCCCGCTTTTTTGACTCTTATAGGAAATTTGCAAATAAAATTTGGAATGCAACCAGATTTGTAATAATGAATCTTGAAGGTTATGAAGCTGCTGAAATCGCTTCGCTGGATCTTGAGTTAGAAGATCGCTGGATTCTTTCAAGACTTCAGCGAACCGTGGAAATAGTTACAGAAGCGTTGGAAAGTTATGATTTCAACGTAGCTGCAAAAAAAATCTATTCCTTCATTTGGAATGAGCTGTGTGACTGGTACATCGAAAGTGTCAAGGAACGTTTGAAGGACACCGGGAAAGAAAGAAAAGTCGCTCAAAACGTACTCGTCAAAGTTCTGGACAATTCACTGAAGCTGTTGCATCCCTTTATGCCTTTTATCACTGAAGAGCTGTGGCAAAGACTTCCCACCAAGGGTGAGGCTATTATCGTCAGTGACTGGCCCTGTGTTAATGATGATCTAATAGATCCTGACGCAGAAGGTACATACCAGCAAATCATGGACATTGTTAAAGGGATACGTAGTTTGAAAGCGGAAATGAACATCCCCCCTTCAGCCAAGGTGAAAATTCACTACGTTGGAGTACCTCTTGAAGAAAAGATTTCTACTATGATCTCTTCACTATCGAATTCTTACAAGCTGCATCATGAGAAATCAAAACAGAGTGGAAGTGCAGCTGCTTATACATCTGATAAATTCACCCTTTATGTTGAACTTGGTGAAATCGACCTCATTACTGAATTGAAGCGGCTTGAAAAGAAAATCAGCACCCTCAACTCAGAAGTTTCAAGGCTTGAACGAAAACTCAGCAATGAAAAGTTCATTAACCAAGCCCCTGAAGATGTTGTAGAAGAAACAAGGGAAAAGCATAATGAAATGAAGGCACAATTGGAGAGGGTCAAAAACCTCATTGCTGACCTGAAGGTTTAGAATCATGAATTACAAAGAGTCTATCGAATATCTTTACAACTCGAGACCGTATGGCAAGATAAAATACGGTCTTTTTCGCATTAAAGAATTAATGGATAGAATCGGAAACCCACAAGATAGCTATCCTGTGATTCATATCACCGGAACAAATGGAAAGGGAAGTGTTGCAGCAATGATCACTTCTGTGTTAGCCCAAATGGGATTGAAAGTTGGGCTTAACATTTCCCCGCATATAATCTCTTTCCGCGAAAGGTTTCAGATTAATGGGCAGTTGATTTCCAAAAGCAAAGTCGTGTCACTTCTTGAGTATATTATGCCTCACTTAAATAAGATGGATAAAAAAGAAGAGGATTTTGCCCCAAGTTTTTTTGAAGTTGTCACAGCAATGGCCTTTCACTATTTTAGACAAGAAAAAGTGGATGTTGCGGTCATAGAGGTTGGACTAGGAGGCAAGTACGATGCCAGTAATGTTATTAAAAAACCCTTAGTTTCGGTGATTACTACCGTTGGCTTGGATCACCGCAAAATACTTGGAAACACTGAAAATGAAATTTCCAAGGAAAAGGCGGGTATAATTAAACTGGGAGCCCCTGTTGTGTCTGGAGTCACCAGGCCAGTCATCAGGCGGGTAATTGAAAAAATTGCCAAAGAAAATGGCGCAGATACGTATTTTTTCTGGCGGGATTTTTATGTTCAACCTCAGAAGATGTCTATTGGACATAATCTTTTTAATTATGTCGGCGAAAATCATCATAACGATTTGCCACTTTCTTTAAACGGTGCCCATCAATATCAGAACGCCGCTATCGCAATCAAAACCCTTGAAATTGCCAGTAAAAGGTTAAACATGAAACTTTCGTCAGACATTTTGAAAAAGGGACTCTCCAAAGTACAATGGCCTGGCAGATTCGAGCTATTAAAGGCTTTTGGAAAAGGAATCATTCTCGATGGTGCCCATAACCCCGATGGAACCCGAACTTTTGTCGAGAGTGTTAGAAATTATTTTGGCAACCAGAAAATAAGATTACTTTTTGGTGTCCTTGATGACAAAGACTATATGAATAACATCAGATTGCTTTCACCGATTTCCAGCGAGGTTATTGTCACCAAGGTTAGTAGTCATCGCAGCACATCGCCAGAAAAGGTTTTTCGCGAATGGAAGAAATATGTGGATAACGTTATCTATATTGAAAATCCTGAAATCGCCTTTTACGAGCTTTTAAATACAGAAAAACCTGTTGTCTTTTGTGTTGGGTCGCTATATTTAGTGAGTGAAATAAGGCAGGCTATTCTTGGAGGAAAGGAAAATGCTTGAAGGTCTTGAAGGTGTTGTCAAAAAAATCAATGGAAATTATGTGTTGATTAAAGCCGGTTTTTTCACTTTCGGATTGAATTGTCCATTATCTACCGTAGAAAAGCTAAAGGTGGGTGAACGTTGCGATTTTCTCACATATATGAGTTTTCCTCAAGATAAGGCACCTGAGCTTTTTGGGTTCCTTACAGATGAGGAATTTGAGGTTTTTTCTGCTTTGATTAAAGTAAACAAAATAGGTCCCAAACTCGCATTGAAAATTTTATCTGGAACAACACCCGGTAATTTGAAAGCACTGATCGCCAGCAGAAATTTGGAGGGGCTTTCACATTTACCTGGACTTGGGAAAAAAACCGCGGAACGTTTAGTCGCTGAAATTGGACATCTCTTCGAGATGGGAATCGAATCCGGAACACTGGTACCAGATGACCCGAGAATTGAAGATGCAATTAATGCACTAACTTCACTTGGCTTTGATAGGAGAATAACCATTAAAACCGTTTCTAAAGTATTGAAGGAACTACCCCATATTGAAACTGGTGAATTGATCAAAGAAGCCTTGAAAAAGATACGTTAATGAGTGGTTTTCACTTTTGATATGAAAAATTACCGATAAACATATAACATCTAAAGGGGGAGAAAAAATGAAAGCGATCGTTTTGGCAGCGGGGCTGGGTAAAAGAATGAAATCCAGCTTGCCAAAGGTGGTTCATAAAATCCTCGGTAAGCCAATGGTGAACTGGGTGATTTCTTCCATTTTTGAAGCCGGGATAAAAACTGAAGACATAACAGTGGTAACCGGTTATAGAGCTGAGCTGGTTGAGGAATTATTGCC
>QNAR01000140.1 GCA_003643975.1 Thermotogae bacterium
AATACCCTTGAAAACCAGGGCTGGAGAGAACTGTTCAGCAAATTCAGTGACACCACGTACTACATCCCGCGTGTTGACCTTGAAACCCTTTTTTCAAAACTGGCTAATAATTTGGATGTGCAAGTTGTTATGATTCCCCACAAAAGCTTTCCTAGTACCCTTTTAACTGTAGTTAGAGTGAAATCAAAGAGGGCAAGCACTTATCTATGGGGGCTTGTAACTACGAAATATTTCAGCAATTGGGGGAGATTTGAACTTGAAAGCAATTCGACAGCACGATGGGTGGCTGGGTCGGTGCTTTACGGTCCTATGTTCTTTGGGTCTATGGGTACAGGAAATGGGGGACTTAGAGCCGAATTTACAATTCCGCCGGATACTTCTAACTTAAATAGCTATGGGCCTGTATTCAACGGTGAAATTTGGTATGAAACCTGGAATTTTGACTTGCATCTAAATCCAAGCCTCCAGCAATCAATGCGGAAAATCAGGGTTGATCAAGATGGAGATGGTATATATGAAACAAACCTGGGAAATAAAAGCTATGCAGTTTATAGCACTCAAGATGCCACATGGATTTATATAGACGGTTTTAAGAATGTTATAGAAGCAAACACGTTTAGTGTAGATGGGGGTTATTTATATGCAAATGGGCAAGTAAAAGATTTCATGCCAGATGGATATTCTGAAGACTTCAATCAGAAATATCTTTCTTGGTTTCTTCCTGCTGGAACTATGAAAGTCGATGAAGATACATTGAATAGACTCGAAAACAGGTTTTCTGAGATGGAAAACTACTATGCTCAAAATTTTAGCAATATGACAGCCATAGGTGACATGCTTGATGCCTCCTATTATGCAACAAGTTCGCTTGAAAATAGTTATGTTAGCAACGGAATAAAATTTGAAACCACAGTCAGGTCGATAGGGAGTGACACCAGCACCAATGAAACAGAGACCATTGAGAACATTACAAGCCCCCTTGATACCAGTCAGGCACTTTTATCTATTGTCCCGGAGGTAAAAAATTGGCTAAACAGTGAGGACAATTACATTTTGTCTGTCAAAGACCAGATTGGAGTAGCTTTAAACACCAATCCGTTAACAGAAGCCCAAGTGCAAGAATGGCTTGGAAACTATGCAGAAATTGATTTACCTCAAACCGTCGTTACTACTGCTCAACGGAAAACTATTACACAGACACAACAAACGGGATCAACAACTGTAAAAGACTATGCTTCTAGTGTTAACATCAGTGGAGATGTTCTGACAGGGAATAACCTGGAAACGCTCCTTGCTACTAATTTGAATCTTTCATCTTTTAAAGAATATTCGGTCCTTCGATTTTCCTGGCCACGCGAGATAACCATAGGTGGCTCAGGTCAAATAAGGCAAAGGACAAGAACAGCTGAAAGAGAAGCAATTGAATATATTGAAGCACCTCAAAGCGTAACCATAACTTTGGAATGGGGGAAATGGAAATACAGGAATGGCAAATGGAGGAAAAAGAAAACCTGGCATTGGCAAGACTGGCACAGGAGAAAAGTATGGGTAAAGTATTTTGAGTCAAGGGATTTCACAATAATGCTGCCTACAGAAGTCAGTGCATGGGGTGATTGGGTTTACAGCGACTGGAGCGATTGGGAAGTAATATCAAGCCCTGGTGGCAAAAAAGGCTCAACATACAACGCGAATGTGGATTATTACATTATTACCGATCCTTCTGAATTTAACAAAGAATCTTACAGTTCAGTGGTGGCGTATAGAGTGAATTCTGGAAATGAAAAGGTATATCCTTCTTTTACAGCAACTCCGGTGATATTGACCCACAAAGGGCTTTTAATAGCGGATGGTGATATTAATATAGGTGGTTCTGGATTACCAGGAGGAGCGAGTCAAACCCTTGGCAGAGAAGCGAGCATAATTGAAGGCAAATTTACTATGCTGTCAAAGGAGGGCAATATCTATACGAATGGGGACATACTATACCATGATCTGCTATCCGATAGTACTTTCCTGGGCTATGTAGAGCAGCCCGGAAAAGCTTTTGATCCAGATTATGATCCAAACGACTCTGCAAATGCCGTTAGCCTTGATGATATGTTGAACCTTGTCGTTGTCGATGGAAGCATCGAAATTCCATATCAGTCGAAACCAGCTGGTAGAGTGAAAATCAAAAATATAAAACTTACAGCAAATCTATTTGCTTTTGGAAAAGGTAACAGAGGGACGATAAACATAGAGAAATACAATTGGTACGACGAAAATATGGGATACAGACATATTTTCGGAACTATGGTATCCAGAGATAACAGTGCAGCGGGTACGTCCGGCCGGCATGGTGAAAGCTACGGGTTCAGAAGCAGAAACTATTACGATGAAAGGCTGTATGGAAACGAAGATATGCCCTTTGGTACGCCGGAGTCGAATCTCTTACAGGCAATGGGAATAGGAATGAAGTAACTGACAGCTGCAAATAATGCAACCATGGTTTCATTAGAATCAAAGCTCAAGCCCCATGTATATAACACCGTAAAATTTCCTATCGAGTTTAAAGTAACGGGATATTCGACCTTCGTGCTTAAAGCCAAATTTTTCATAGAGTTTTATGGCTCTTTCGTTGTCTTCTCTCACCATAAGATCTATTTTCGCTATTTTATGCTCCCTTGCCCATTTGATTAGGTACTCAAGCATAGCTGTAGCAATTCCAAGCTCCCAGTATTTCTTCGCTACTGAAATACCAAATTCTCCCCTGTGGCTGGTTCGAGTTCTTGTACCACCACTGAAGTTCAGCATTCCGATGATTTCGCTGTTGAATTCAACCAGTATGATTAGAGCGTTGTCTTTATTTTGTGTAGATTCAATAAATTCTCTCTCTCTTTCCACGGTGGTTTCAAATTCTCCCGGGCCAAAGCTGAGAAATTCACTCTCACCAGAAACCTGCTCAATATATCTCAATATTTGTGGTGCATCTTCAGGATTAGCTTCTCTAATAATTGCTGTAAGTCCGTTTTTTAAAGAAATATCTCGCATTTAAACCCCCAAATTAATTTTCAAAGTTTTCTATTGCCCTCTCGATTTTCTCCACAGCATCCTCAATTCTGATATCATCGGCACCATTCATGCATTCACAGGGAGCAAGGTTGTCAAAGAGTTTCTTTAAGAAAGAAAAAGGTTTTTTTAAGAAATCCGGTGGGAAGCACCCAAGCTTTTTTGCGAGACTCACAAAAAAGCCATCGGCATCATATCCCTTTACAAAGTATGCGTGTTTGCCTTCTTGCAACAATCGTTCTTTTATATGCTTCTCAGGTGGATTGTCTCGATAACCGATCCAGTAAAGCTTGTAATCGAACCGAGGAAAACTGGCAAAGATATCAAAGACAGGGTCATTTCTTCCGCTATAACCAACAACAATCCATACTCTTCCCCGCGCAGTGTCTTGAATAACAGGCTGAATTCTTTTAGAATGCTCTGCAAATTCTTCGGCGGTATTTATGAGCTCAAAACCTGTTCTCTGACCATGCAAATAAAAAACAGATTTTTCGGGAATATATGAAGGCCTGAAGTTTGTGCTTGCAGTTAGGTCATATACCGCCGGGAATTCATTCAGCATGGCACAGGCTTTTATAAGAAGTGGATCAAAATTAGTGGTGAGGATGCGATCAACGAATCCCACTTTCATAAGCTGGGCCATTATTATGTGAGCCCAATTTATCTTCGTCTCATCTGTGAAATTAGCTATAAGGTCGCGCCTTTCACCGGGAGCGAGCTGTCCCATACAACTGGAATAGCTCTTCTTCGGAGCTCGGGCAAAATCTCTTGGCCTATCTCGCTCAATAATATCCACGAATTTCTCGGCAGTGGGAATGCCTGCCTGTGCAGAGCAACCCGTGCCAATGAGCAACGCGCATTTCTTTCCATAGTTTTTTGCGTTTAACAGCGTTTCGATGATGTCATCAATCGTTCTCTCGAAATCCAATTTCCCCACCTCTTCAACTCAATAACCCATTATAACCTGGAAGGGTGTAATCTCGCTTCTTTTTTCATAGCTATAAAACTGCCTTTGTTAACTCCAACATAACTACTGACGATATCACATTTCGTCATGAGTAGAAAGTAGATATCTCTATCTATTTCGCTGAGACTTTCGAAATTCCCCTGCCCTTTTGCTATTACCACATCGGAATTGTAAAGGATTTTTCTGAATTCGGGAGTGATTTTATCTAACAAAGTTCCAGGGGCATCAGTGCCGCTTTCTATGACTGTGGCAACTTTATCAATACCTATGAGTTTTGCTTCTCTTGTGGTTACGTCGTTCAAAACCGGCGTACTTCTCACAGCAAAGTATTTTACCGGCACACTGATTACTTCTAAAAATAGTTTATCCAGGACAACTTCTCCACAGTTATCACCAATTAAAAGCAAGTTTTTAGCATTTCTTAAATCTTCTGCTAGTGCTTTCAGATGATCAATTGCAAAATCTTTTCTTATGGAATCTCTCAGTGTTTTCATTACATTGATTTCATGGCCTGGTGCAAAATCTATAATATTTCCAGCGACTGAAAATCTCAGAGCGGTTTCGATAGGGTCAGGAGATTTCATGACCTCAGTCTTTAGCTCGTCATACAGAGAAAGAAGGAGCTCGTTAGAAGAATCTTTGATTTCTCGATAAAGGTCAACTTCACCAAAGAATTTTATTATAAGCTCCCTTATTTCTCTACCCATATGGACAGGTGTCATTTCAAAAGTTTCAAGTTCCAGGAGCCTTTTCATATAGCTTTTAACAAGCTTTTCTTGCTTTCCTGAATCGATGTTTGCTTTCTTCAAAATGCGTATCAATGAGTTGATATTACATGGGATACATTCGATGGAACTTCTCACAAAATCATCTCCCTCGTACAAATTCTTTTTGACAATTCTATCATCGATTGAAAAATGTGGAGAAAAGAATAGCTTTCTTATTTATGACCTTTAGGGAGCTCTTAGTATCTCAACGGTTTTCAGAGCATATATTTCGGAATAATTGAGGTTAAATACCTTTCTAAATTCAACATCATTCATATATAATCATAAATAGTCA
>QNAR01000141.1 GCA_003643975.1 Thermotogae bacterium
GAAAGATAAATTTCACCGGTTATTTGTTTTACACGCTTATTGCTCTCTTTCTTGGTTCCCTGGGTGATAGATATGGGTATAAGAAAATTCTTTTTCTTTCGATGTTTTTCTTCACTGTACTTTCTTTAAGCGGAATGTTGGTATATGGCAGTAACTCTCTTGTGTTTTTGTATCTTTTTGCGATAGCAGTGTACTCATATTTTGGCCTTTTCTATCCTCTAGTAGAAGGGCTTCTTTCCCGGGCAGAAAAATTAGAAAAAATCGAACCATCTTTAACCACTACGCGATTTACGCTCTCCTGGAGTTCTGGTAATATGTTAGGCATGGCTTTTGGTCCTTATTTAATCCAAAAAAGCCCTTTTTCGGTTTTTTCGATAGCCGCTTTGGTCAGCTTTCTTGGAGGGCTTATTGTTTACCGGCATACAAATAAATATGGCGAGAGAATCCCTTTTAAGGGGCATCCGGCTCTCTTTCAAAAGCATAAGGAAGTGGACTTTCCTAAAATAGCTCTTTATCGTAAAACTTATAGGTTTTCGCTGGTGCTCGCAGCAATGGTATTTTCCTCGGTGATAAGCCTTTTCCCTAAACTTATATCGATGTCTGGAATTTCGCTGGAGAACGCCGGCTTTCTTGTTGTTGTGGGAAACATTGCAGTCTTTTTGACTTTTATACTCATGACACGATACAGATTCTGGGTAGGAAATCCAAGACTGTCCTTTATTTTGATACTGCTTTTTCCATTATCAATTCCTCTGTTTTTCTTAAATACGGGAGTATGGACGTTTTTACTTGTGGCGCTTTTTTCCGGTATAAACTATTCTATTCCATACACATTTGCCATATTCTACGGGCTCAATTCACCTCACGAGGACCATGGTAAGCAGGGTGGCCTTCATGAAACCATGATAGGCATTTCCTTTGGGTTAGGACCGCTTTTGAGTGGCTATTTCCTTGAAATTTGGCCCGGTCTCTACGGCATAGGCATACTTGTTGTATTCCTTTCCGCTATCAGTGTTGCCAACCAGTTTCTTTTCATGAAGAGAGTAAAATAAGCTATAATGATAGCACGAGGTGATAACATGAAAAGATTGCTATTGATCCTGTTCATTTTGTTGGGAGTGATTGTGATGGGGTTCTATACACCAGATGATAGATTCAAAGATGCAAATAACGTACTAAATGAACTGCTTTCCATGCCCGAAAACGGTGCATTCAGAGAACTTCTTTCAAAGGCAAAAGGCATCGCCTTTTTCCCAAATGTATTAAAAGCCGGGCTTGTTTTGGGAGGACAATATGGAGAGGGCTTTGTGCTCAGGAAAAAGGACGGCTTATGGTATGGCCCTCTCTTCCTGAAGCTATACAAAGTGAGTTATGGGCCACAAATTGGTGCACAGACGATTGGACTTGTATTGCTCATAATGAATGACACAGGTTTTGCAGGTTTTACAAAAGACAACATCACCCTGGGTGGCAGTGTTAGTGTTGCCGCGGGGCCAATTGGAAGAAACCTTTCTGCGGATGTGGACTACACTTTGCAAGCTATTCTCTCATATTCCATTTCCAGGGGATTTTTTATTGGTTTTACGGTTGAAGGTTCAGTGATTAAACTCGACCAGGAGGCCAATCAGTTATTTTACAATGATTCTGCTTCGCCCGAAGAGATACTCAATATGGTCACTATGGGAACCTCTGAGTTGAGGAAACTCCTTGATACCTTAAACAATCTTAAGTGATTTCCTAAAATGAAATGGGACTGCCAGTATTCGCTTTAATAACGAGAATATTGCTTCTTGCTTTGGAAAAGATTGTTTTGAAATTCATGGGAGACAGAGCTGGGAATTTTTATAAAAATCTTGCTGCCAGCTTTCTTTTCTTTTTTATCGGTGCTTTTATACTACTGCCTTTCGCAATTACAAGAGAAATCGACAACTGGCACTTCCTTTTACCGTGTTTTATCAGCGCTTTGCTTTACAGCTTCAGTTCCTTTGCCTATGTTTCTTCAATTGCGACGGGTGAAGTATCGCTTGTTGCACCAATAAGCAGCTTGAATGCAGTTGTAATACTGTTCTTTGCCGCCATTTTTCTCGGCGAAAAAATAACCCTTATGAAATCATTGGGAATCATTCTCATGGTGTATGGAATATTCATACTAAAAGGAGCTGCAACACCGATAAAGTCCCTTAAGGCAATTCTGAAAGATAGGCCAAGCCAGCTCATGTTTGCCAGCGTAGTTCTTCAATCAACTGGCAGGGTAATTGATAAATTCTTTACCAGCGAATATGATCCTATTATTTATGCTGCTCTTCTCTACTTCATCGTTTCTTTCAATTTCTTCACTCTTTTACGTTTGAAGAAAAAAGATAGGCTCATTCTGTCCTCGTTTAAAGAAAAGCCAATTCCAATGGTCATTGGCGGTGCAATAAACGGGGCAGCCTATTTGTTTTTGCTCGTGGCCATTAAAAGCATTGAGTTGAGTATTGTCGAGCCATTAGTGAACCTCTCGATAATCCTGGCCATGGCACTTGCCGCTTTGATATTCAGGGAAAAGTTACTCGAAAAGCTCCCCGGCGGTTTACTGGTTATTCTTGGCGGGTGGCTTCTTGCTGGTAGTGCATAAAAAGACAAGAGCAGAGAATGGATATAAAAAGCGTATAATAAATGTGGCAAATAAAACTAAAAGGGAGTGAGAAACATGCTCACTTTCCTCAGCAAAAAAATAATGAGCAGATCCTTCAAAAAAACTATCTATCGCTTTCGAGAGTTGAAACCCATTAGCTTTAAAGGGAACTTTGGCGTCTATCTACACGTTCCTTTTTGTTATTCTAAGTGTTCATTTTGCCCTTTTTACAAAGAAATATACAATGCCAATTTGAAAAAAATGTATTTAGAAACGCTTCAGAAGGAAATAAAAGATACTGATATTACCGGTACAGCTAAGTGGGTGTATTTTGGAGGTGGAACACCAAACACACTGTCACTAAGGGAACTTTCCGATATCGTCAGTCTTCTCACTTCGAAAGTTACAGTTGAGGGCATGGGAATAGAACTGCTTCCGGGCTTGCTTACCTCAGATTATCTAAATGGATTGAAGGAAATCGGCTTTACGAAGGTGAGCGTAGGAATAGAAAGCTTCTCAAAAAAAGTAAGCAATCTCACAGGTCGAACAAGTGATAAGAAAATAAGCTACAAAGAAATCATAGAACTGGCGAAAAAGCTGGGGTTATGGATAAATGTTGACCTTATGGTGGGGTTGCCGGGACAAAACGAGGAAGTCTTTATCGAAGATATTTCAGGAATCTCTTATATACAGCCTAATCAAGTGACAATATACCCCTATATGAGCATTCGGAATAATGGAAAATCAATGCTTTCAGAGAAAACCCAGTTCAGCCTCATCGAGCAAGCTGCCAACCAATTAATTTCCAGCGGGTATACCCGGAAGGGAATATGGATATTTGCACAAGGTGATGAACTGTATGATTCGTCAAGGGACGAGCTTATAGAAGATTATGTGGGGTTTGGACCCGCTGCCTTTTCAACTGGGGAAAATTATAAGATTGTAAACCCGGATCTTTTTTCGTATGTCTTTGCGATAGAAAAGAGCAAAAAAATGGCGTTTATCGCTCCTAAAACTAAAACGACAGATGATTGGAGAAAATTTGCGAAAATGATCTATGACCTTAGGTGTGAACCCATTGACTCACTCCCTGAATACATAAACTCCTACATAAAGCTACTAAAAACAACCGGTTATTGTAAAAATGGTCACTTAACGAAAAAAGGCATATTCTTTGCCCACGCGCTCACAAAGACCGTTGTCGAATCGCTTCCCTTCCCGCTACAAAACCCAAGCACAGTTGAAAACTATTCAGATTATATGAGCTTCAAAAACGGCGCTATCAAAAAAGTGAACTGAACTTCTCGACTTTTCGCCAAAGAATGCGTCAACTATCCAGCCTTTAGGTTCAAGCAAGGGTTTTTGATAAAATACTAATATAGGCAATTACACGGAGGGAGCAATATGCTCAGAGTGAAAAACTTAAAAAAATCCTATGGGCATAATATAGCAGTGGACAATCTCTCTTTTGAAGTGAAAGATGGGGAAGTTTTCGCTTTGCTGGGGCCAAACGGTGCTGGAAAGACGACGACGCTCAAGTGTATTCTTGGGCTGAGAAAAAAGAACGCTGGAATAGTGAACTTTGATGGCCCCATAGCGTATTTGCCTGAAGAGAAAAACCTATATCCATCATACAAAGTTGAGAAACTAATCACCTTTGCCGGGGAATTGACAGAAGGTCTGAATGTAGAAAAGGCAATTTCTCTGGTTAAGGAATTCGATATAGATCTTAGAGAGAAAATTTCAAACCTCTCACGTGGTATGCTAACCCTCTTATATCTTGCGCTTGTCTTTTCACAAGAAGCTAATTTGTATATCATGGATGAACCCACCTGGGGATTGGACCCAATAATGCGCTCTCAAGCTTTAAAGCTTATAAAAGATCTCGCACAGTCTGGTAAAACCATACTGTACACAAGCCACATACTATCAGAAGTGGAAAAGCTCGCAGACAGCATTGCGATAATGAAAAAAGGGAAAATACTTGAAATGGGCCAAAAAGGCGAGCTTATAAATAGCTACGTGGCTGTAAAAGTTGAAAAAGGAAAGAAAATAAAAGGCTATCTCTGGAAAAGCACCGAAACTGAGGACATTTATATAGTGAAACGAAAAGAAGAACTGCGAGATTACGAACCTGCCCCATTCGGAGTGGTCTTTGAAGCTGTAATAAAAGGTGATGTGCAATGAAAAAAGAATTCTACGATATGAGGTTTCGCGCTTTAGTACTGTTTTTTATCATGATAACACTTTTTCTGCTCATTGCACCTTTACAAGATTATGCCGTGGAGAGCCTGAAAAACCTTGAAAGAAGCTCAAACCAACTATATGAAAAATATATTGGGCCTGGATATTCACAAATGCTCGCAAATTGGAGCTTTTACATGTACTCACAGTGGTTTGGGAAAAACTTTGGCCAGCTC
>QNAR01000142.1 GCA_003643975.1 Thermotogae bacterium
CCACTATCTCTATGGATTTGTTGTTTTGCTGGTATTCCCCAAAAGCGGCGATGTATTCTCCGCTTTTCGCGGCTTTGATTATATCTTTTAACTCAGAAATAGTTGGCTCGTCACCGTGGCCTTCAAAAAGGGAAACGGTGCCAATTCCAAAATCACGGAAAAAATAATAGAAGCTCGGATGTGACATCAATATTTTTTTGCCTGCAAAGGGAAGAAAATATTCTGATAGATTTTTATATATCTCTTTTAGATTGTCGATGAGCTTTTCTGCGTTTTCAGTGTAAAGATTTGCCTTTGAAGGTTCTATCTTCATTAGATCTTTTGTTAGGCCAGGAATTATATACTTGGTGAGCAAAGAAATCCCCAGCCAAATGTGTGGGTTTATATGATCTTCGTTTGGGGTAGAATCCGATGATG
Organism: Thermotogae bacterium; assembly: GCA_003643975.1. Lineage (GTDB taxonomy): Bacteria > Thermotogota > Thermotogae > Petrotogales > Kosmotogaceae > Kosmotoga_B. The sequence goes on from QNAR01000142.1 coordinate 418, forward strand.
AACGAAGTACTTTATCAACATATGAGGAAACAAAAATGACCCTTTTCCCTGAACGTTCAAGCCAATCCAATTTTTCAGTCAAAAAGCTTTCCAGCTCAAATCCGTTTGCAACTATTAGATCGGCACTTGAAAGTTTCCGGATATCTTCCACATTGGGTGAATATATATGTGGATTCTGACCGGGTTCAATCAAAAGGGTGACATTATCGGTTTCAGCAGTGATCTCTTTCAAGAGCAAATAATAGGGATTTATTGTGGTGATTATATTCAAAGCAAACAGCGAGGAAGTGATAAGTAAAATCAAAAATATGATGGCTATTATTGGCTTCACCGCACTCACCTCCTTTTCACTGTTCGGAAAGCTTTTTGCGGCATTCTGAGCATATGCCTACAAAATAAAATATGTGGTCGAGAATCTTGTAATCGTGTTTTTTTTCGAGTTCTTTCTGAATCCTATTGGCGAAACATATGTCAAAAGCCTCGAGCCTACCGCACATTTTGCAGTACAAATAATGTCTGGGGTGCTCTGTGGCTTTAAAAAAGTATCTCGTATTTCCGTCAAAGGTGATGGACTTTATCATTTCTCTTTCTTCCAAATAACAAAGCCCTCTGTATACACTGGAAAGATTGGGTTTCTCATCGAGATTCTGGTATATTTCCTCGGCACATAAAGGAACCTTAGAGCGTTCTATGAGGTTCAATATCTCTTTTCTAAGCTTTGTAAGACCTTTCAACATTATCACCTCGCGAATCGTTTGCGCAAATGATTTGCATAAGATTCTATAACAATCAGCTGCAGTTGTCAAGAAGTGAGTTAGAACTATATTAACGATTTATACCTTAAAGCTATGGCAGTAAGGGAGATTTTTAGTGTAAAATTGCGAAGAAGCTTTATGTTGGAGGGTTGTATGACATACTTGATATTCGCCACTTTATGTAGTGTTTCCATTATTTTGTTTCTTCGCTTTAGTGAAGGGATGAACCTGAACAGGTATGTTGTTACCAGCGCAAATTATTTGATAGCCTCTGTTATTACGCTTTTTTTGGTTTTAAAAGGCGATATTCTTTTGGATTCAGATGGAATGTGGAGTTTTTTAACAGAGTTTTGGGATGTTTTCAGGAATTCAAAAACCTTTTCTAATGCCGCCTCACCCTGGTGGGCACTCTTTCTCGGTGTCATTGCGGGAAATTTCTTTTTTCTCGCCTTTATTTATTATCAAAAGAGTTTGAAAGAAAGCGGCGTAGCCGTTACAGGTGTTATTGGGAAACTGAGCGTTGTGGTATTGCCACCATTCTTTGCTTTGGTTCTGTGGCTTGAAATACCTGGACCGATACGTTGTCTTGGAATAGTATTTGCCATCATCTCTGTGTTGTTGAGCGGAAAAAAGACCGGGGAATCTCATTTAAAACCAAGTGTTGCTGTAATTCTTTTCTTCATGTTCTCTGGCTTCGCAGAATTTTTCAATAAGCTTTTTCAGAAGTACGCAACTATTTCAACAAGGCCATTGTTTCTCTTTGCGGTTTTTTCAACTGCTTTGGTCATCAGCATGCCCTTTGTGATAAGAAGTCGTAAACCCAGATGGATTGAAGTTGGTATCGGTCTTGTGGTAGGGGTTCCCAACTTGTTCTCTTCATTTTTCCTTATTTCAGCATTGAATTCTGTACCGGCTTCTGTCGCATTTCCGTTGTACGGTATTGGCAGCCTTATGTTGATGAGCATTGGTGGAATGCTCTTATTCAAGGAGATTCTCGACAAAAAAGACTGGCTTATGATAGCCAGTGCTGTGGTTTCTATTGCTTTACTGAGCGGGGGAAACTGAAATGCAAAAATATGACCTGATCGTTATAGGCGCTGGTCCCGCAGGCCTTTTCGCATCGATAAATGCTGCCGCATGTAACCTGTCCGTGCTTTTGCTCGAAAAAAAGGATCGTCCTGGAAGAAAGTTGTTGATATCGGGTTCGGGCAAATGTAACCTCACTCATACGGGTACTCCAAATGAACTCTTATCTCATTACAACGGTGAAGAAAAGTTCGTCAAACCTGCGATTTATGCATTTGATAATAAAGACCTTATCGAATATTTCAACAAAATGGGAGTTCCAACTCTTATAACCGAAAATGGCAAGGTGTTTCCAGCATCCTTTGAAGCTAGAGATGTTTTAAAAATCCTTGTTGATGATGCGAGAAGAAAAGGAGTTTCAATTAAAACTTCATGCCCTGTTATTGCTGTCAAGAAAACCAATAAAGGATTTATTGTAAAAGCCACAGATAAGACCTTTGAATCCAGTGCTCTGTTAATTGCAACCGGGGGAAAAACCTATCCCTGGACGGGTTCAGAGGGTGATGGTTATCGCTTCGCAAAAGCGCTGGGCCACACCGTAATAAGCCCAGAACCCGCACTTGCACCGTTTTTTGTCGAGAACTTTTCTTTAGGCGAATTATCAGGGCTTTCTTTCAAAGCTGCGAGAGTGTCTCTTTGGAAAAACGAAAGGAAAATAGTTGAAAAAGTAGGGCCACTTTTGATCACGCATAAGGGTTTTTCAGGGCCTGTGATACTCCATCTTTCAAGAGAGGCGCAAACGGGGGATGAGGTTTTGATTAATTTTCTTGATATTGATCCGGAAAAGCTCAAAAATGATCTTTTGACGCAGAAAAACATGCTTGTAAGAACGAGCTTGAAAAAACTCGGCTATCCATTAAGTCTGGTAGACAAGATAATGCAGAATTGTGGGGTTTCACTTAAAACGAACCTCAGCGTGCTCATTAAGGCAAAGAGAAAGTGCTTGATAAAAGCCTTAACGTCTTATCGAGTGAAAATAACAAAAGCAGGGTTTCAATTTGCCATGGTTACAAAAGGAGGTGTGAGATTAAGGGAAGTAAACCCGAAAACCATGGAATCAAGAAAGGTTCAAGAGCTTTATTTTGCGGGCGAGATTCTCAATATCGACGGGGAAACTGGAGGTTACAACATTCAGTTTGCCTTTTCTTCAGCATATCTTGGAGCGAAAGCTATTTGCCATCGGCTCTGTTCGTTATGATTTTGCCCACGATTTTGGGAGTTATGCCTGCTTTAACCATATGTCGAATGAGCTTTTCCCTATCCCACAGAACTACTCCTGTTTTCCTGGCCAGTTCTCGGGCTTCACGTGTAAACCTGCTGTTTGTAACAACCATGGCCTTGCGGCAATTGTAGATTTTCCTGGAAGCATAAACCTGCTGAACAGCTGCATTGCCCACAGAATTGCTGTATCTTTTTGCTTGAACGGCGGTACGGAGAAAGCGTTTCTTTATGACCAGATCAGCCCCCTGGTCTTTACCACGCCCGGTGAGGTGCGCATTATAGCCAAGCCTTCTGAACAAAAGAAGCAAAAACCTCTCGAAGTCTTTGCCTTCAAGGTTATCTATGAGAGACATGCTTTTTTGTACGAGCATTACTTTCCTTTTCCTGTAAAGAAGGAAAAGCAGGATCGCAAGAACAACTGCCAGGGGAGGAAGCACGTAAATCAACAGAAATTCCGATAGTACAGAAAAGTCAATATCCAACCGAAACACCTCCCGGGAGTTGTTGTAAAAAATTTTATCACACAACCATAGAATGCAAAATAGATACAATGATTTGATATAATGATTAAGGCTGATTATCATGATGGTTTTAGATTATTTCAAGAAAAAATTTATTGAAGTCGATCTGAATCCGCTAAACTTAAAATTTCGCGACGAAAAGACCGAAAAGGCCTTTCAAGATTATTATGCCAGAAACTATGCTAAAACCCTTAAATACCTTTTAATGGCTGCTGTCTTTCTGTATCTTGCTTTCCTTTTTGTTGATTTTTATGCAGTACCAATGGTCTTCAAAGAACTTGTTGCCATTAGAATTGTTTTTGTTGTTTATTGTATAGTGTTGGTATCTTTTCAAAATACAAAATTCTTTTATAACCATACACGGGCAATTGTTACGGGTATTATTCTCGCAGCAACAGCAGGTCTTATGAGCATTATCGTTATCGCTGATAACATACGGGAGTTCCGTCTTCTTGGTACTTACCAGTACGATTCTTCCATTATTCTAGTGCTGGCTTTTCTCTATGCACTCGCGCGCCTTGGCTTCTGGTGGTCTGCTTTTACAGGATGGGTAGTAGTTTTGATGTATGATATCGCTATTTTGGCCGTGGGAAATCTACCGGATTATATATTAGTTGATCGTAATGTTGTTTTTTCAGCAATTAACTTCATAGGCATGCTTGCTTCTTATTTATTCGAATACGAAAGTAAGAAGGCCTTCTACTTTCAGCAAAAGTCCGCTCTTGAAAGGAAAAAGCTCGATGAACTAAACAAGAATCTGGAAATAAAAGTGGCTGAACGAACCCAGGAGCTGGAAAAGTCAAACAAAGAACTGAGCGAAGCTTTTGGAAGGTTGATAATCGCCGTGTCTAACATTACCAACTTGCGGGATCCCACCACCGCGACTCATCATGAAGAAACCGCTAAAATCGCTGTTTTTCTAGGAGAAAAGTTAAATCTTGACCATGAGTCTCTTGATGATCTGCGTATTGCCGCACTGCTACACG
>QNAR01000143.1 GCA_003643975.1 Thermotogae bacterium
AAGCGACTTGCTTCCTCACCTGGATAACCGAAAAGGTGATTTTCGAGAAGTTTTCAAAGGAAAAGACCTAAACGCCCTTGCCGCTTCAATTCCCTATAAGGCAGATGATCAGAAAGATCCCGTTAAATACACGTTCTTGAAATCTATTCATGAAAAGTATGGACTGAAAGAAGAGGATCTTTTCAGTGCTGACCTTCAACTCGTTCCCGCAATTCAACCCAGGGAAATAGGAATAGATCGCTCTATGCTTGGTGCATACGGTCACGATGACCGAATATGTGCTTACACGGCTATTACCGCCTTGATAGATGCGAAAGACCTGGCAAAACCCGCCGGAGTGTTATTGCTTGACAAGGAAGAAATTGGAAGCGATGGCAACACAGGAGCAAAGAGCTATTTCTGGATGAATGCCATTTTGCGCATAGCGCGCCTTCTATCGTTAGATGACCCCTGGGAGAGTTCTTTGATGGCTGTTGAGCAATCCAGCATGCTATCGGGTGATGTTGCCGCGGCCATCAATCCCATGTTTGAGGATGCACACGATCCAGATAACGCCCCACGGTTAGGACATGGTATAGTTCTCACAAAATACACTGGTCGCGGAGGAAAAGGTGGAACAAGCGAGGCTTCAGCTGAGTTTGTGGCAAAGATCAGGAAAATTCTCAACGGTGCCTCGGTGAACTGGCAAACAGGAATTCTCGGTGAAGTAGATCGCGGAGGTGGGGGAACAGTAGCCAAATTCTTCGCAGAAAAGGGTATGAATGTACTGGATGCTGGACCTGCACTTTTAGGGATGCATTCTCCCTTTGAAATAGCTTCGAAAGCCGATCTTTATGAAACCTACAGAGCTTATAAAGCTTTTTTGGAGATGCCAGATGAAACATTGTGAACCAAATGAAATAGCACGAAAAATAATCGAAGCTTTTCCAAGAAAGCACAATGAAAAGGATCCTTTCAAAGTTTTGGTGAGTACCATACTCAGCCAAAGAACCCGAGACGAAAACACCGATGAGGCTTCAAGAAGGTTGTTTGCCAGATACAAAGACCCGATGTCTATTGCAAAAGCCGATCCTGAGGAACTTTACGAGCTCATCCGCCCTGCTGGCATGTACAGGCAAAAGGCGGAGCGCATTATCATGGTGGCAAAACAGCTCCTGGAACGTTATCAGGGGAAGGTCCCCTCGGAGCTTCACAAGCTTCTTGATCTTCCCGGTGTTGGTCGAAAAACAGCCAATATCGTGCTGAATATTTCATTTGGCATTCCCGCTCTGGCTGTTGATACACACGTGCATCGAATCAGTAACAGACTTGGCTGGGTGAAAACCTCCTCTCCAGAAGATACAGAACGAGAACTGATGAATATCCTGAATGAGAAGCTGTGGGGGCCAATAAACGGATCCATGGTAGAATTTGGGAGAAGGCTTTGCAAACCCAGGAATCCCATGTGTGATGAATGCCCTGTGAAAGCTTGCTGCGCTTTATATCTTTCTTCTGAAACCCATTGACAAACGATTAATGGCATAAATCACGATCAGCACTATGATAACCAGAAGCGAGCTCAACAGTCTCGCTTCTGGTATATGTTTGCTTGAGAGCATCCGATAGATAGCCACAGTCATTGTAGGAGCTTTATCACCACCGAGAATAAGCGATCCGCTGAATTCACCCATGGCGATGGCAAAAGTAATGGCAAAACCCGTAACAATTGCGGGTTTTAGAACAGGCACCACAATATATCTAAGTATCTGCCAGAATCTGGCCCCATCGATTTTTGCCGCTTCAACAATGGCAGAATCGAAAGACGCCATTTCAGCATGAAAAAGATTTATTACCACTGGAAAAGACACCACTGTGTACAGCAGTACCATGCTAAACTGCGGCGGAAGAGCCTTGTAAGCAATAATGTATCCCAGTGCGAGGATAGCCGGGGTGATGGAAATGCACACAAGGGAAGTCAACCTGATTGAGATATTTTCGAATTTTGAGTTTTGGGCGCTCCAGCTGATGATAAAAGAAATTGTCGTTGCCACAAACGCCGCAACTAAAGACAAAATCAGAGAGCGAAAAATAGTAGCCAGAATGGAAGTGCCAAGGATTTCCAGCTGCTCAAAGCTGAACAGGCTGCTGATCTTGTCGAAGAAAAAAGTCGATCTTCTAAAATCGTAAACTGAACCAAACACACCGCTGAAGACTGGAAGCCATTCGAAAATCAAATAGAGGAATGCGACCAGGAAAAACCAGCTTTTCTTGTAACTCATTCTGCTTCCAGTCGGTAGTGATATCCTGGATTCAAAAAATGTTCCGAAAAGACCGAAAGCAAAAATGAAAACGAACTGAACTAGAGCTAAACCCATGGCAATTTCTGGTCTAGCCAGTAGTTTTAGATACATGTAGATGGCAACTTCCAAGGTTGCATATTGCGAACCCCCGAGTATAAGCACCACGGCAAAGGATGTGAAACAATAAGAAAAGGTTAGGATCAGTGAACTCAAAATTGCCGGTACTATTAGTGGTAATTCCAAAGACCAAAAGAGCCTGAGCCTTGAACTCCCATCGACTCTACCGGCTTCAATTATTTCTGCGGGAAGGTTTTTGAGTGCATTTCCCACAATCCTCAGAGTGATGGGCGAATTGTAGAAGGTGTGTCCAAGTAAAATTGCGCCAAAGCTGTATAAAAACTGCTGGCGCTCCAAGCCAACTGCGGCTATGAAATTATTTATTAAGCCATATCTCCCCAACAACACCAGAAAACCCACAACCATTGAAATCCCCGGTAAGAAGAAGGGAATGTAGGTGGTGTAATACAAAAGTGAGCTCAGGCCATCGTTGTGCCTTGAGTAATAATATGCGGCAGGCAAACCTGCCGCGAATGCCAGAAAAGTGCTTATAACAGCCTGCAACAATGTAAACCTTAAAATGCTCAAGACCGAGGGAGTCTTCAGGACATCAATGAATGTATCGAGATCACCTGTGCCAAAGGCTATTATAAGTGGTAAAACAACGAAAATGCTCAAAAACAAAAGGGCCAGATAAAAGGCCAGTGTAGAACGTCGCATCAATAGATGACACTTTCCCACAAATGAATTATCTTTTCTATATCCACATCTTTGACCGTTACAATCTCTTTGGGAACAAGCGCATACTCAAAAGACTTGGGCATTTGAACCTCTACGACAGGAAACATCCATTGATTTAACGGAATGTGTTCCTGAGCTTCAGGAGAGATGAGAAAATCGATGAATTTCTTCGCTAGCTCTTTCTTGTTGCTCCATTTAACAATACCAGCACCCTCTATCTGTACATACCCCTTGTTCCCAGGGATCAAGGTGCCATAAGAAACTTCACCGTAATATTCGTATGAATAAGCTCCATCGGTAGCATAACTCACCATCATTGGGGCTTCGCCAGCTTCGAACTTTTCAAAGGCGTCATCCCACCCCAGGGAAATTGTCAACACAGAATTCTTAAAGCTCTTCCAGAAATCAAGGAAATTATCGCCATACAGCGCATAGGTCCACATCAGAAATGCCAGCCCTGTACTTGAAGTTCTTGGGTCCTCAATGATGATGTTCTTCTTAAAAGCTTTGGCTGTGAGTTCATCCATGGAAGAAAGTGAGAGCGTGCCAAGTTCTTTCTTGTCGTAAATAAAGGCAATGGCACCGTAGTCATAGGGTGTGAGTCTCCACAAAGGGTCAAAAATAAGGTTTAAATCACGAATCAATCGGGCGTTGTCTGGAAGATAACTGATGAAGAGATCTTCGTCAAAAGCTCTTTTGGCCAGAAGATTATCGATTCCAATTACAACATCTACATCTGCTTTTCCCTTTTCGGAGATCAGCTTTGCCAGCAATGCTCCAGCATCTCCAAAGGTTTTAACCTGCACTTGTACTCCTGTTTCCTTTTCAAAGATCGGAAAAGCTTCCCTTGCAAAGGGGAGAAGACTGTCGTAAGTATAAACAATCAATTCCTCCGCCAATAGGCAAAGGGAAAAGACGAGAAACAGCATAACAAAAAGCCTTTTCATAATCAACACCTCCAAAAAAAAACCGTCCAAGGGACGGCGCAACCTCAGCCTTCCTTCGCCGGTATTACCCGGATCAGGTTCAAGGGGTCTGCGCCGTACGCACTCTCAGCCGAAAAGGCTCCCCCGGCAAACATATTATACCACTCGATGTTTATGCTGTCATTTTAAGAAAATGGAGATTGTTTTTTCTAAAAAGGATGATAAAATTCGAAGGTACAAGTGAGGAGAAAAACATGCCAAAAAAATTGATATACACAAAAGATCCCATAAATTGGTTAGGCGTTAACATAGGAAAGCTAGAAAAACCCGCAGTGATTATTTTTCCGACTGAAAAAATGCTCATCCGAATGCTGGAGAGATTCTCGGAAGGGATTTCTGTTGATCCCTTTCCATCTCATGATGTTTTCCCTTTTGAAGAGATCAACACTTCTTATACAGTGAGAAGCACCAGGCTCAGGCTTTTAAGAAAACTTATAAAGGGAGAGGAACCCACTATTGCCACTACTATGCACTCTTTCCTGAGAAAAACAATGCCCCCAGATCTCTTCAGAAAGAGTCTGTTTTTACTGAGCCCGGGTAAGGAGTTCAAATTGAACACCTCCATTCTAAAGGCTTTTGGTTACGAGAGGGTTTTTAGCGTAACTGAACCTGCCCAGTTTTCCATTAAAGGCGGAATAATTGACATTTTTGTTCCCGGTGATGATAATCCGGTTAGAATAGAGACCTTTGACAATAAAATCGAATCTATCAGGCGGTTTGATCCCGGAACCCAACGAAGTATCGAACGGTTGGATAGTTTCGAATTCGTTCCTGGAGCCGAAGCCCTAACATTGGAAGAGCATTTGAAATTAGCGATGGATAGGGTTTCCTATGCGGAAAAGCAGATGGGTGCGAAAGCCACCTTTAAGCTCGACGATAGTTGCAACCTCGACACGATATCCGGTATGTTCT
>QNAR01000144.1 GCA_003643975.1 Thermotogae bacterium
CTACGGTTTGAATAGTTCCTGTATACACCTTGCCATTTTTGGTATGTATTTCGCAGTTTTCACCTTCAACGCTATTCATCATGTAACCACCTATGGGGGTTATTTCCAGGCGACAATTTGGTTTGAGGGATTTCACCATCGCACCCAGCGTATCCACATGAGCTGCGAAGGTAACAGGACTTCCCTCACCACCAATGCAAACATAACACGCTCCCTTATTGGTATATTGAGGTTCAAAACCCATCCGTAAAAGCTCTTTGCCAATGTATTCAATGGCTTTTTCAGTGAAGCCGGATGGGCTTGGAATCTTTACCAAATCCACAAGTTTTTCAACGACATATTCCCTTTCGAAGTTCATGTACTCACCCCTTTACAAAAAACTGACAACTCTATTTGAAGTATATCAGTTATTTTCTTCTCATATATTTGGGCTCTTTGGATATATTTTCATGATAAGTTCTAAAAAGCTGATAAAATAAAACTATGGCACGAAAAATATCCGTTTTTCTCATTATTTCGTACTTTATTTTCCTTTTGTTTTTGTATTTCATACCCCTGAACCTTTCAGGCAATGGCCGTAATTCAGATAAACTCGTTCATTTTTTCATCTTTGCCTGCGGGGGATTACTGCTTATTGCCCTTAAACATTCCGGCAACAAAAAAATGTTTGTTCTCTTTGGTACTGCGGTTTTTCTCTCTGCTTTTGCTCTTGAGCCAATACAAGGGCTTCTAAAATACAGAGTATGTGATATCATGGACGCTTTCGCAAATTTCATTGGGTTAGGGACTGTATTGCTTGGATATCAATTTCTTAAAGTCGCAAAACGCTTTATTGTCTTTTCATTGCTTATGTTGATGCCTTTCTATCTCTTTTTTTCTTTTAGCCAGCTACATGGAACATTCAAAGAAAGTTTTGGAACCCCTTTGCATCTTTTTCTCGATTTGTTGCTATATTTCTCCATAACATACTTAGCGCTGATTGTTGGCATGATACATAAAATCAAGGCTGTTTTCTGGGTTTTCGCCATACAAATACTGGTGCTTCCCCTTCTCATAAATCAACTACCCTTTAATACGGAATACTCAGCTCTATACCCCATATTCTCTTATTCTGGAACCGTAGCTGCTGCTATTTTATTCTTCTTGTTGAAAGGCCGAAAAGAGCAGAATTAGACATTCTTCTGCAATGGCGTTTAGTATTTGGCTGTTCTTATGATATAATGTGACCGTTAGGTCATATGACCAATCGGTCATCGGGGAGGTGAACGAGTGCCTAAGAAAACCTTTTTTAATCTACCTCAAGAAAAACGGGAGAGAATCATAAAAAGCGCTTTAAACATATTTTCTTCAAAGCCTTATCACACAATTAGCGTGAATCAGCTTATTAAGGCAGCACGTATTCCAAAAGGGAGCTTTTATCAGTATTTCAAAGACAAGAAAGACCTTTTCCGCTATCTCATTCAACTCATCTATGCTGACAAAGTTAAAAGGCTTCGAAAAGTATTAAACGATTCCTACAATCTTTTTGACGTCCTTAGGATTATGACTCGCGAAGCAATAGAATTTGCAAAAGAAAATCCGACGTACACGGCCATCGCGAACAGGCTTATGACAGATCCCGAATTGAAAAAGGAAATCATTGCTGATTTCTTACCAGATGGCAATGGATTCATGGAAGAACTCGTGCTTCGTAGCTATGAAAGCGGTGAGCTTAAAACAGAACTCGAGCCAGAAGTGCTTGCGCGTATAATTATGTCTATTTTTCAGGTGATGGGAGATTACATATATGAAAAATCAGGAAATCTCAGCGCAAAGAAATCCGAGGAACTATTTATTCACGTAATTAACCTACTGGAACACGGTTTGAAAGGATGTGAAGAAAATGATTGAGGTTGAAAATCTTTTTTATTCTTACACACATGATGAAAACTATGCAGTTGAAGGAATAAGCTTTGAAATCGACGAAGGGGAAATCTTTGGATTTTTGGGCCCTAATGGCGCAGGAAAATCCACCACTCAGAAAATCCTAACCGGATTGCTTCCCATACAAAAGGGAAAAGCGATAGTAGCAGGTGAAGACATTACAAAGGTCTCAGGAAGCTTTTACAACATGATAGGAGTTTCCTTTGAACAGCCAAATGTGTACATGAAACTCTCTGGATATGAAAATCTGAAGTTTTTCGCGAGCATGTTTGATGTAACCACTGAAGACCCATATGAATTACTCAGGCTTGTTGGGCTCGAGGAAGTAGCACATAATAAAGCGAAAACATACTCAAAGGGAATGCTTCAAAGATTGGTTTTCGCGAGGTCCCTCATAAACCGTCCAAAAATATGGTTTCTTGATGAACCTGTTTCAGGACTTGATCCAACTGCTGCCGCTCAAATAAAAGAACTCATCAAACGTAAAAAAGAAGAGGGCATCACTATTTTTCTCACCACGCACAACATGCATGTAGCGGAAGAGCTATGTGACAGAGTTGCATTTATCGATGCCGGCAAGATCGTTCTTATAGATACACCACGAAACTTAAAGCTTCGCTATGGCGAAAGACTTGTCAAAGTCGAATACAAGTCTGATGGCAAAGTAGAAAGGGAACTTCTCTCTATGGCTAAAACTACTGACATCGAAAAGCTAAATGGTCTCATTAACTCTGGAAAAATAGAAACTATCCACAGCATGGAAGCCTCTCTTGAAGACATATTCATCAAAGTAACAGGTAGGGGGCTGTTATGATGTTCAAACGCATTCTGGCAAATGTGATTAAAGATATAAAATTAGGCTGGCGGGGCTACTTTTTTCTGATAGTTGTAGGGGTCGCCCTCGGCTATTTTCTTCTGATAAGCTTTGTGATTCCTGATGAAGTTGAAGACGGACTCAAGCTGGTTGTTTATGATAAAGCTGAAATCATACTCTTTCCAGAGTCTGAAAATCTGATAATCGTAGGAAGCAGGGAAGATCTGGAAAAAGAAATGAAGAAGGATTTCAACATCATCGGTGTGATTGTAAATGCTTCTGAAAAGCCAAACATTGAACTGGTTTTTCAAGGATATGAAAGTGAACGAACAAAAGAGATCACCAAGCTTGCCATTTCTAAGCTGTTCACTGATGGCGCAAAAAACGATAAAAATGTTACCATAGAAACCCTCAATCCTGAAATCTCCAAAAAAATACCGATGAACAAGTGGTTTTTGCCCGTCCTCCTTCTGATGGAAGCTGTTTTGCTGGGGGTTGTACTTGTCTTTGCCATGTCTATCAGCGAAAAGACAGAAAAGACACAGACAGCCTACATGGTTACCCCGGGAAAGGCACTGGAAAACCTGCTTGGAAAGATCATTCTCTTTGAGGTTCTTGGCTTGCTTTTCACCTATATCCTAACACCCCTTGTGCTTGGAACCGATGCCAACTATTTGTTTCTTACTTTAGTTGTGCTAATTGGGAGTTTCTTCGCAACTTCTTTCGCACTCATCTTTGCTACATTCTATGATAATATGTCTCAAGCGCTTTTCCCCATGATGGTTGCGGCGTTATTTTTTGCCCTTCCGGTGGTTAGCTATCTCTTTCCTGCATTTAAGCCTGTGATTATCCGGTTGATACCGACATATCCTATTCTGATAGCTCTGAAAGAAGCGGCTTTCCCGTGGTACATTGGTTCTGTGAATTGGCAGCTTCTTTTATATCCGCTGATTATGGGAGCATTATCATTCTGGCTGGCAACAGTACTCTATACCAAAAATGCGAGAAGAGGGTGAGGTGGGATCATGAAAAGACTTCTAAAAATCTTTGAGCGAGATTTGAAGAACAGTATCAGGGATAGCATGCTCCTCTACATCTTAATAGCCCCCATATTGCTCGCGCTGTTGCTCAGGGCTTTTATTCCAGCTGTAAAAGACCTGTCCATAGAATTTGGCGCGGTTAAGCCTATTGATCAAACACTAGTAAAAAGAATCGAAATGTTTGCCCCGATCACCCTTTTCGATAACACGGAAAAGCTCATGGAGCGTATTGAAGAATATGACGATTTTCTCGGCATTCGTGTGAAAGATGAGGAAATATCGCTAATTGCACAGGGCAATGAATCTGAAGAGTATCTGTCCCTTGCTTCCGACATACTATCCTACTCACTTAATCCATCAGGAAGCTCTTTTACTTTTGGTGAAACCGAGCTTGGAAGAAAGCTTCCCCCTGTTTCACTTTATGGCTTTGTTCTGGTTATACTCGGTTCATTCCTCTTTGGCGGTATGATTATTGGATTTAACATCATCGAAGAGAAAGAAGGCGAAACATTAAAAGCGCTTAGGATTACCCCTATGAGCAATTTTGAATTCATCGCAGGTAGAAGTTTGATTGGTTTTTTCGCACCTATTTTCCACGCGTTTGTAGTCGTATGGATACTTGGCATTTCCGATTTTAATCCACTAATGCTTCTTGCCCTCACCATCTCAGGCTCTTTGATAGGGATTGTTTTTGGTTTCTGGGTCGGGGTCATTAGCACCAACCAGATGAACGGGATAGCGAACATGAAAATAAGCTTTTTTGTGCTCGTGTTGCCGGTATTCCTTGCAATAACACTACCTGAAAAGAGCCATATTTTCCTGTATTGGGCCCCCACATATTGGACCTTCATTTCGGTGAAAAACCTCCTGCTCCAGTTGCAAACCTGGCCCAGTTTGTTAAAAGATATAGGGCTAATCGTTGCCACTTCCATGATTTTTGTCCTGGCGACTTTCAAGAAAATCAGAGCAGGTCTTTTGTCATAGACTTATGTTCTATACTTTTGATTAATTAGTTAAACTAAATTAAATGTTATGCACATTAGTGTAACATTTTGTCATCTATTGCTTTCCAAGGAATTTTTTGTTATAAAATTCATATGATGGATCATATCAATAGTTTAATACGACAAACTATATCAATATACGTAAAAATAGTCAATGGAAAGA
>QNAR01000145.1 GCA_003643975.1 Thermotogae bacterium
GCGATAGTCAGAGCTTCCCTTTCAAGAATATCAAGAATATTTCCGGATGATATATATCCCAGGAAAGTTTTATGCATCCTTTCAAGGGCCCAGAAAAGGTTTACCGCTGTTGGCCTGCTGGAAGCAAGTTTTTCTTTGACGCTTTTCATATGAGCAATACCTTTTTCGCTATTGAAATCTCCATGAAATTCCATTGCACCTAAAACATAGCCAAAAGCTGCGCTGGCACCGATAGCAGGAGCACCTCTCACGATCATGTCTTTAATAGCAATATAGGTTTCCGTGTGATTTACGCATTCAACATAAACTTCTTCCAGAGGTAATTTCCTCTGGTCAATAAAAATGACAGAGTTACCTGTCCATTCAAGGGTCATGGTTTTGAGCTTTGGCAAAACTATCCCTCCAGCAAGTTGAGAATATTTTTAACAAGCTCTCTATACGCTGTTTCTAATTCGGTATTTCTCATGTGTGTTATTACGGTTTTCCCGTTATCAGCGTTTGAAACTACCTGTGGGTCGAAGGGAAGTTTTCCCAACAATGGGATAGAGAAGTCTGCTGCAAGCCTTTCTCCCGCACCTTCACCGAACAGTTTTATTTTCTCTCCACATTTGGGGCATTTGAGATATGACATGTTCTCAACAACACCTAAGGTTTTTTTGTTGAGTGATTTGGCAAAACTAAGTGCTCTTTTCACATCAAGGGCAGCCACTTCTTGAGGGGTTGTGACCATCAAAGGTTTTACATCTGGAAGAGTCTGCATTATTGTAAGAGACTCATCGCCCGTACCGGGAGGCG
Organism: Thermotogae bacterium; assembly: GCA_003643975.1. GTDB lineage: Bacteria > Thermotogota > Thermotogae > Petrotogales > Kosmotogaceae > Kosmotoga_B. The sequence goes on from QNAR01000145.1 coordinate 796, forward strand.
CATCGATAATAAGGAAATCGAGCTCTCCCCAGGCAACATCACCAAGAAATTGATATATTGCGGAAGTTTTTAGAGGTCCACGCCAGATGACGGGTCTATCATCTTCAAGAAAACTGGCCATGGAGATAACTTTCAAGTTCGGAAGAACTTCGGGAGGAATTATCTGTTCCTCCACAACAGTGGGCTTTTTCTTCAAGCCCAGCATTTTAACAACATTAGGACCATGAAGATCAATATCGAGGATACCTGTTTTATAGCCTTCATCTGCAAGCGCTGCGGCAAGATTTGTTGCGACGGTGGATTTGCCGACCCCACCTTTTCCAGACATAACGAGAATTTTATGTTTTATTCCCGACATGTTATTCCGTATTTTCTTCATTGTTTCTGCAAGATTGTTCTGGTTCGTAGCCATTATTGTGCCTCCTCATAAATGATTTCATAACTGAAATCGCACACTTTTTTTAGCATCGCGGATGCAAAGCAATACCTTTCCTGGGAAAGCCGAACAGCCTTTTCTATTTTCTCTTTGGGGAGATCCTTTCCTTTAAAAACATAAGTAACCTTTATACTTGTAAAAACCTTTGGATGTTCATTTGCAAGCTCTCCATTGGCTGTGATCTCATAGTCGTAATCCTTCACTTTCATCTTGTTGAGTATGGAAACTACATCCATTGAAGTACAGCCAAGTAATGAAATGAGCATCAGTTCCTTTGGCCTGGCAGCGGAATCGTTGCCTCCAACTTCTGGGCCAGCATCGGCATATACATCATGGCCTGACGGGGTTTTTGTGTGAAAGGCCATATTTCCAACTCTTTTCATTTTTACCTCCACGCACATAACCTCCTCAAAAAAAAGGGGCTCATGCCCCTATTTATTCAGCCTTTGTCAGTGCCCCTTTGGCAATTTCAATGTATTCTTTGAATGCCTCAAAGTCCGTCGCTGCCAATTCTGCGAGTATTTTTCTGTTCACGGAAACACCAGCTAATTTAAGCCCATGAATGAGTTCACTGTATTTCATGCCTTCCATTCTTGCTCCTGCATTTATCCTTGTGATCCATAGTTTTCTGTAATCTCTCTTTTTCTGTTTTCTGCCGAAATATGCGTAAACTCCAGAGCGAATGTAGTATTGCTTTGCGAGACGGTACCTTCTGCTCAAAGCACCTCTATAACCCTTTGCCGCCTTCAAATACTTTCTTTTCTTCTTTTTTGAATTAACTCCACCTTTGACGCGCATCTTCTATCACCTCTTCGTTATAATCCAAGACTTTTCTTGACTTTTTTGGACATGCCTTTGGAAAGTTCTTCCCATTTTCTTGCTTCTCTGCGGTTGTTTTCACTTTTTTTGCCTGTGTTGTGGTTTCGTCCGGAATGTTGCCTCATTACTTTTCCGCTTCCGGTTATTTTGAAGCGCTTTGCAGTGGCTTTGTGTGTCTTCATTTTAGTTTTTCCCATTTGGTTTACCTCCCTGGGTTGATTTTGGTCTGAGTATCATCCACATGTCACGGCCTTCCATTTTGGGTGCTCTATCAACTTCAGAAATGTCTTCAAGTTCAAGCCTAACTTTTTCTAAAAGCTGAGCGCCTTGGTCACTAAATGCCATTTCTCTACCTCGAAACATGATAACCACCCTAACTTTGCTGCCTTTAGAGAGGAACTCTCTTATTCTATTTACCTTTGTCATAAAATCATGGGTGTCGATTCGAAGTCGGAATTTCATCTGCTTTAATTGGGTTTGTTTTGAACGTTTTTTGGCTTCTCTTTCTCTCTTTTCCTTTTCGTACTTGTACTTTCCGAAATCCATAATCCTTGCGACAGGAGGTTTCGCGTCAGGAGCAACTAACACCAAATCAAGATTCTTCTCCATAGCTATTTTTATGGCTTCATCAGTGGGAAGAATGCCAAGCTGCTCACCTTCTTCATCAACAACGCGAACCTTTGAAACCCTGATGTCATTGTTCTTAATGATTCTCTTTTCATCTCTCGCTATAAAGCATCACCTCTCAAAGAAAAAAGGCGGAAATAGCCCGCCTGTCAATATTCTTTACGAGTATTGACCCCTCGGCTTCAGGCGGGGGTGGGAGCCATGCTCCGCTTACTTTTCTAAAATATGCTGGTGGGCCGTGCAGGAATCGAACCCGCAGCCTACTGATTAAGAATCAGCCGCTCTGCCTGTTGAGCTAACGGCCCACACGCTACTTATTTTAGCTCAATAACTCCCTGCTGTCAACATATCCGGATTTTCATTCGTATAAATCTTCCCTGAAATTTGCAAAATATCCATGTGAGGTTCCTTGTTCTGTATATCTATAGGTGTTTACTTTTGCCAGGTTTAGCGTTGCCCAGATGATCCCCTCGGCATTGCCGGCATCTGCAAGCAAATTGCCATCCGGTGAAATTATACGGCTCTTACCGAGATATTCCATTTCTGACCCTTTTTCTATTTGATTTGCAGCCATAAGAAAAGAACCATTTTCAATAGCTCTAGCTCTTGTGGCTATCTCGTAAATCCTTTCACGCTCTTTCCCAAAGGCGAAGGGAGCGAGAAAAACCTGTGCCCCCCTTTTGGCGAGTGTTCTTGCGATCTCTGGAAAGCCAACTTCATAACACATGAATATGCCAAATTCTACTCCCAGGTAATTGAAAACGAGTAATGATTGACCGGGTTTAAACACTTCCTTTTCCTTTCTAAATAAATGTGTCTTGTTGTAAAACAAGGGTTCGTTGTAAGGCAGTACGACAACGGTGCTGTTGTAGAAAACGTTACCTGATTTTCTTGGGATCCCCCCTACGATAGCCACATCGTTAAAATCTGCAACAGCTGACAAGCTCTCAATAGTTTCATCAAAAATATCCATTGCACTGTTGAGTATTTCTTTTGAAGTTCCGTATCCCGTGTTAAACATCTCGGGAAGTAGAATAAGGTCCACACCCTTTTCGATCAGCAATTCCATGTATGTAATCGTTCTTTCAAGATTCTCGCCAGGATTATCGGGAGCCGAAAAAAGTTGAATAGCTCCAACATTGATTTTAGTTCTTTTTTTGGACACTTTCATCCCTCCAAGCTGCTGATTTCTTCAGAAATATTCAGCTGTCTTTGCCATTGTCCCTTAATTATACCTTTTGAAGAAAAACGGCCTATGGTTTTTAGGATGTCCGCAGAGATGTGCATATTGAGATTTTCAAAAGGGGTGCCTGGCAACGGCATGAAAGTATGACCATGTATTACAGCGCCAAATTTTTCATGCATTAACAACGATATTTCTAGTGACTTGCGTACATCGTCTTTCGTTTCAAAGGGAAATCCGAAGATCATATCGACGTATGGCATAAATCCTTTTTTAGCGATCAGTTCAACGGCGTGCAGAGCGTTTTCAACGTTATGCCCTCTTTTTAAAAGTCTCAATATTCTTTCGCTTCCGCTTTGAAGACCGATCACAATAGTCCTGTTATCGCAATACGTAGCTACGAGATCAAGCACCTCTTCAGTTACGGATTCTGGTCTAACATCTGAGGGAAAGGATCCAAAATAAACTTCTCTCATTCCGGCTTCTTTAACGCCTTTTAATAATTTTTCGATAGCTTCTATGTTTGGGATTATTCCTTTACTGGAACCATAACTGAAGGCGTTAGGAGAAATAAATCGAGCAACTTTCCGACCTTGAGCGACGCTCCTTCTGGCATAATCAAGCACTTTTTCCAGGCTTCTGTGCCTGACAGTGTTCCCAAAAAGCCTGGGAGTTTGACAATAGGCACATCCGAAAGGGCAACCGCGTGTAATCTCAATTGGTGAAAATGCCTCGTATTTCAAAGAAAACGGGGGAAATTTATCCAGGTCAACGAATCTTGTGGCTTTCCAGAGCCCTGGTTTGGGATTTAGCACAAAGCTTCGGAGCGTTTCCTCAGCTTCTCCCACAAACACTGCAAAAACCCCTCTTTTTAGTAACTGCTCAGGACGCGCTGAGGCGTGAGAACCACCTGCAATAACCCTATATCCCTTATGAATTATCTCTTGTGCCAATTTGAGATGATGCAAGGCTTCTGGACTCATGAAAGACAGAGCTATGTAAAAATCCCTTGGAAGCTCAAAAAGGTCTTCAGGATTATCAACTACTATTATCTTTACTTCAAGGTCCTCAAGTGCTCCCA
>QNAR01000146.1 GCA_003643975.1 Thermotogae bacterium
TTAGTGATATCGATCCCACGAATATTTATAAGACAAAGGACGGAAAGATATATTTCTCCGATCCTCGGGCAATAGAAGGCCTTAGAATGTACAAAAGGCTCTTCGATAAAGCCACTCCCAAAGATGCCATAAACTGGGGATTCAACGAACAGGTCAATGCCTTTGTCTCTGGTATAACGCCTTTCCTGATTCAAGATCCTGATACAGTTGCATTGGTCGATAATATGCTGGGCCGTGAACACTATACTGTCGTCCCGATTCCCGTTGGGCCATCCGGAAAAGCCTATCTCGATTATGGTTTTACCGGGTTAGGAATACCATCGTATTCAAAGCACAAGAAAGAAGCCTGGGAATTCATAAAATACATTTCCAGCCCAGAAGTCAACGCAAAGCTTTGTAAAGAATATGGCCCTCTTCCTATCCATACCTCAACTTTTGAGAACGATCCATATTTCAGCACAGGTGTGTATTCTGCATGGGGATACATGATAAATCATCCCGAAAAATACATATTCGCCTCTTATCCCTTGAATTCCCCAAAATGGCCCGGTTGGGCTGAGGTTCATCAGCAGTATATGCAATCGTTCTTGTTGGGTAAAATCTCTCTTGAAGAAACTGTCGAAAAATGGACTGAATATTGGGCTGAATGACTTTACATAATTAACCACGGGTGCGGTGTTCATTGTCAATAACGCCGCGCCCTTTTTAAGAGGTGTTCGAATGCGTAATTCACAGCGTAAATTATTCATAATGATAATCCCGGCGTTTGTGCTGCTAATTCTGTTTGTCTATTTCCCCATAGTAAAAGGAGGGGTTGTGGCTTTTCAGAATTACAACCTCTTCGATCTAACAAATGTGCATTTCATAGGATTGGACAACTTCAAGGCCGTCATTACGGATAGAAACTTCAATTTTTGGAGAATATGCCTTAACACGGCTCTGTGGATTTTTGTATCGTTGTTCTTCCAATTTGTGCTTGGCTTTGGGCTCGCACTTCTTATGAGAAAACCCTTCAAAGGAAGAGGAATTTACTCTGCCCTGGTTTTTTACCCATGGGCAGTATCTGGTTTTGCCATCGGTCTTGTATGGGCGTGGATGTTCAATGGCCAGTTTGGCATGATAAATGATCTGCTTTTGAGATTGGGGATAATAAATAACAACATTGGCTTTTTGTCAGATCCCAAATTTGCCATGATGTCAGTAATCATAGCGAATGTATGGTATGGCGTGCCTTTCTTTGCCATAATGCTTCTTGCGGCACTGCAATCAGTTCCAAAAGAATTGTATGAAGCCGCCGAAATCGATGGAGCAACAAAACTAAGGCAACTTTTTGACGTTACTATCCCATATATAAAACCAACGATAATCAGCACAACTCTTTTGAGAACCATGTGGATCATGAATTTCCCGGAGATAATATATGGCATGACCGGTGGCGGACCTGCCAACTCAACGAACATACTGGCAACTCTTATGATAAACAAGATCTACAAATTTTACGATTACGGCCAAGGGGCAGCTATTGGATTTATAATCATGTCTATTTTGTTTGTTTACGCGTTCTTCTACCTGCGGCTTACCTCCAGCAAAGAGGTGGTATTATGACAACCTTCAAGAAGGTCTTAAAAATAACAGCACTCGCGTTATATTTAATCGCGGCTTTATTGCCATTCTATTGGATAACAATTACCTCATTAAAAGATTCCAAAGAAATCTATTCCTTTCCTTTGAAGTACTGGCCTTCAAAAATCAGCTTTAACAGCTACAAACAGTTGTTTAGTTTTGCCAACTTCGGAATCTATTTCAGGAATAGTGCCATAGTCTCTCTCATAGCTGCCTTTGCAGCGATGATAATATCCATGTTCAGCGGATATGCTTTGTCAAGGCTGAAAATGAAAAGGTTCAAAAATAGGATTCTCCTGGCGCTTTACTTCACCCAAATGATCCCCGGCTTTATAATCATGGCTCCGTTATTTACAATGCTGTCGCGATTTCAAATGACCGATAAATTATCCACTCTTACTATTTTGTATATAACCATGGTGATTGCCTTTAGCACTATCATGGCGAAAAGCTTTTTTGATAGGATTCCTATAAGTTTGGAAGAGGCATCTATGATAGATGGCTGTAACATAATTCAATCTCTTTTCAAAATTGTTTTTCCCCTGACGTTACCCGGACTGGCTGCCATTTTCAGCTTTGCATTTGTAAATATCTGGAATGAATTGTTCTTAGCCACCATGTTCATCTTTTCCGATGATAAAATGACGATACCTGTGGCTTTGAATTCTTTCATTTCAAAGGCTGGAATAAGCTGGGATATAATGAGTGCAGGACTTGTAGTTTCGTTGCTTCCCACAATGATAATCTTCGCCTTTGCACAAAAGTACATAATAGCAGGTTTGACAGAAGGTGCAGTCAAAGGCTGATTCAAGGAGGAAAAAATGGACCAAAAAAACATATCAAAAATATTGCATCATTTAGCCGAAGAGGATCTGCCCTTTGGAGCAGTTACTCCTCCTATATTTCAAACATCTATCTTCGCCTTCAAGGACTTTGACAGTTTCTCAGAAGCCATAAGCGACGAAGCAAATAGCTATTTATACACGAGGGGAAATAATCCCACGGTAAATATTCTAGAGAAAAAATTGGCTGCTTTGGAACATGGTGAAAAAGCAAAGCTTTTTGGATCAGGTGTAGCTGCCATCTCTTCCAGCATACTCGCCTTTGTTAAAAGCCATGACCATATCGTCTGTGTCAAAGACTGCTACAGCTGGACCAAAACACTTCTCGAAAAGTATCTGAAGAGATTTGAAATAGATCACACCTTTGTGGAAGGAACCGATATTGAAGAAATCAGTGCAGCAATAAAGCCAAATACGAAGATAATCTACCTCGAAAGTCCCACTACTTTTACATTCAAACTTCAAAACTTAAAAGAGATAGCACATCTTGCAAAAGAAAAGGGCATAAAAACCATTATTGACAATACCTGGTCTACACCTATTTTTCAGAACCCAATAGATTTCGGAATAGATTTAGTGGTACATTCCGCATCAAAGTATTTTGGAGGGCACAGTGACCTTGTTGCTGGAGTTGTGGTTGGGTCTGAAGAGGACGTAAAACATATCTTCGAAACGGAATTTCTCAATATTGGAGCCGTTCCTGATCCTTTTCTTGGCTGGCTGATATTGAGAGGTTTGAGAACGCTTCAAGTGAGAATGGAAAGACATTACGAAAATGCAATGCAAGTGGCTTCCTTTCTGGAGAATCACGAAAAAGTGAAACGGGCTATATACCCACTTTTGAAATCACACCCTCAGCACAAACTGGCCACTGAACAAATGAGTGGTGGTTCTGGTTTGTTTTCCATAGAACTAAAAACAAGAGACATTGAAAAGATAAAGATTTTCACAAACAGTCTCCGGCTATTTAAAAAGGCCGTAAGTTGGGGTGGCTATGAAAGTTTGGTTTTCCCCTATGCAGTTGTTCACCCAGATTCGTCTGATCCGAATTTCTCTCTTGTGAGGCTTCACATTGGCCTGGAAAACAGTGAGCTACTGATTGAAGATCTGTCGCAAGCCCTGAACAAAATATAAGAAGCCCTTAGACCCCCACAACCCATCGGAATGAAAATGGCAAGTGCTATACTTGCTATGTGAGGTTTGTTGGGGGTGGGCTTTATTATAAGAATAAAATCAGGTATAACCAATCTTTACCTAATAAAAGGAGAAGACGGTTATTTACTCATAGATGCTGGTTACAAGTTCAAGATTCTCGAAAAATGGCTTAAGACTTTGAACATCGGCTGGGATGAAATCAAATTCATCCTCATAACACATCACCATTTAGATCACGTTCTGGCCTTAAATTCAGTTCGTGAGCATACAAACGCCACATTGGTTTTTCACCGCAAAGAACTCTCTGCATTAAAAACGGGTTCCTCCCCTCGTAAGTTAATTCCACTGAATTTCAGAGTTTGCCTGCTGATGCTTTTGAGCTCTTTTTCCAAGACAAAACCTGTTAACATCGATGAAAAAGACTTCATCGTTAATAAAGACACGGATGTATTGAGAGATTTCGGGATTCCTGGAAAGATTCTTCACACTCCAGGGCATACACAGGGATCGATTTCCTTGTTACTGGATGACGGATCGGCTTTTGTTGGCGATGTGGCGATGAATTACTTTAGACTCTTAGGGCTTAAAAAAAGGCCATTAGTCGCCGAAAACTATGAAGCGGTGTTCAAAAGCTGGGAAAAACTTTTAAGCGCTGGTGTCAAAAGGATTTTTCCTTCACATGGCGAGCCTTTTTCTGCCTCTGAACTGGAAATAGCCCTTCAATTATTCTCCAAAAAAGAAGCATAAGGAAATTTCAAAATGGAACGAATAACTATTTCTTTTGGAATCGAAGAAGAAGAACGGAGTTCGGTATCGGAAATCCTATACGAGGCTTTTTCAGAAAAGTTTAAACCCGTATTTGGCTCGAAGGAAAAGAGCCTTAGAGTATTTTCAAGGTATCTCGATGTTTCAAATATTCTCGTTGCGCGGGATAAGGGTGAAGTTGTAGGAGTGGCGGGCTTGAAATACGACAATGTCAATTGGATAACTCTAAATCTCTTTGATGCTATCCGGGAATTTGGGTTCTCGATATTTAGGGTAGCCGTTGTGGGATTGCCTCTGGTGGCAACCAGGTTAAAAGGTGATTTGCTTCTCGATGTGCTGGCAGTTTCAGCTAAAGCAAGAGGTAAGGGTATCGGTACCAAAATGCTTCGATACCTTCTTTCCTTTGGCAAAGAAAAGAACCTCAAGAAAATCAGGTTGTACGTAATTCGCAACAATGAGAGCGCAAAAAGACTTTACGAAA
>QNAR01000147.1 GCA_003643975.1 Thermotogae bacterium
CAATTCCCGGGAAAGGGGCTAAAGGTCGAATAGGAGCTTTAGAATATTTGATTGTGAGTCCTAACCACCTCTTTGAATTAAACATTGGATTCGACGACAAGAGAGTCATGAGCTTGTTAAATAGCGAAAAAACCGTGGTTTTCCTTATTAACGAGAATACTGTCATAGGTGCGATTGCTCTGGGAGATAAAATACGGTCCGAATCCAAAAGAGCTGTTAACAGACTCCATGCGTTGGGAATAAAGGTATATATGTTAACCGGAGATAGCGACATCGTAGCCAAAGCAGTTGCCAAAAAGCTTGAAATGGATGGCTATTTTGCTGAAGTTCTTCCACATGAAAAAGCTTTAAAAGTTAAGGAACTAGCTACTGAAAACACTGTTGTAATGGTAGGAGATGGAATCAATGATGCTCCAGCGTTAGTCGAAGCTCATGCGGGCATTGCCATTGGAGCTGGAACACAAGTTGCAATTGAAAGTGCAGACATAGTACTATCCAAAGATAATCCAGAAGACGTTGTAGAAACAATAACGCTTTCAAAGGCAACTTACAGAAAAATGATGCAGAACTTGGTCTGGGCAACAGGATACAACGTGATAGCGATTCCTTTGGCTGCGGGTGTGCTTTATTCCTTCGGGATTCTTTTGAGCCCCGCAATAGGAGCCGTCTTGATGAGCTTAAGCACTGTGATAGTTGCCATCAATGCCCGGCTTTTGAAGGCTTAAGAGTCCAAATGGAAGCAAAAGAGAAGTATAACAGGGTTTCTTGTATTTACGATTTTTTGGAAGCTGTTATGGAAAATAGTGCGTTTTCCAGATATAGAATGATACTCATGAAAGAGCTTCCGTGCAATGGAAAAGTTCTGGAGATTGGGATTGGAACAGGGAAGAACATTTCTTATTATCCATCTAGCGTTGAAGTAACTGGTATAGACTTTAGTATTGGTATGCTGAAATTTGCCAAGAAAAGGCAGAAAGCATTTCAGGGATCAAAACTTACTTTGTTGGAAATGGATGCTCAGAATATGACTTTTGAGTCTAACACTTTTGATGCAGTAGTTTCTACCTTTGTCTTCTGTACAGTTCCTGATCCAGTTAAGGGCTTAAAAGAAGCAAAGCGAGTGTTGAAAAAAGAAGGGAAAGCCATTTTTTTGGAACATATGAGAAGCCAAAACGGTTTCATTAACACTTTCCTGTATTTGGCAAACGTCATCACCAAACCGCTTTTTGGCACAAGCACAGTTCGTGATACTAAAAGGAACATTTTACAGGCAGGCTTTGAAATAGAGAAAGAAATTCATCTTGTTTTCGATGTTGTCAGAATATTCGTATGCACAAAAAAGACATAAGCAAATAAAACTCTGATTCTTCTAAATAAAAGGAGGGATTTAAATGTTACCTATAATAACTGAGGATATGACTTTAAATGATATAATGAAGCTTCACACAAGATTATACGAAAAAGTTGGAAAACTGGGTTTTGATGTTTGTTGTGCAAAGATGGATACATTAAAAGATGCTTGCGAGAAAAAAGGACTGAGTCTTACAAATACTTTAGACGCCTTGAACGCCGTTATAGATGAGATCAACACAATCGAGCGGATAATCAATGAAGCGCAGTAAAAAAAGGGCACCATTTCTGTGCCCTTTAATCTTGTGGCAATTTATTTCAAGGGGGTAATTCATATATTTTGACGTCTAATTTGCACAAAAGTTCACTTAAACTCTTTTGTCTGGAATTCTGTTATATAGGTATTCATATCTGTGAATTTCTGGTAACTGAGTTCCCAAAGGTCTAATTCAAGTTCAATATTCGGATTTTCGTTGAGTACCTTTAAGAGGTCGAGCTTCTTTTTGCTCTCTGGTTCTTCGGGGAGAAAGTAACCAAGGCTGAGATGGGGTTTCACTGGCTTGCTCAATTTCACAATTTTTTGGAACAATTCAAAAAGATTCATCAAAATCTTGTAATCCTTTTCTGTTGAGGGAATGAACAGTACAGCAATTCCGATGGGTGGTCCCATAAAACCAATTGATTTCAAAGCTATTCTACTTTGGCCCGGGTGTTTGTTGAGGTATATGGCAAGCTCCTTAAGAATGTCCTGGCACAATAGACTGGATTGTTCTATCATCTTGTCTAACTTGTCTTTTTCTTCAATATCAATTTAATTGTTAAGGTCGTGTAGCGTAATATGGAAGTATTCGGGCTTCAATGGATTTGCTAAGGATTGATTAGCTTTCTGATAAACCTTTTCCTGTATTCTCACAAATATTTCCTGCTGCTTCACGGGAAATACAATAGTGTCTCCTTTAAAAGGAATGTAATTTCCTTCGTTGTTAACCTTTTTTGTTAGATTGGGAATTACAGGCCAGTGTGTCGAGCCTTGCAAAAAATTTAGTGTGGATTCCTTTTCATCTATAAGATAATTCAGGTAATCTTGATATTTTAATGGCGCTTTATCAAAATATACTTCTTTTAATAATTCCACGAACAACATCCTTTCATACAGATTGTCTTTCCACAATTTTAGGAGTCAAAATGATTCTTTGTGTGGATTTCTTCTTTGAATGCATCATTTCTATCAAAAGATTAACAGCCCGATCGGAAAATTTTTCTACGTTCTGGTCGATTGAAGTCAAAGGTGGATACATATATTCACTTGAAGGGAGATTATCAATCCCCAAAACGGCAACATCCTCTGGGATTTTTAAGCCTTTTTCGCGGATAGCCCTGTAAGCACCAAGAGCTTTGTCATCGCCAGAAATAAAGAATGCATCTACAACTCCCCGGTCGAGAAGTATATGAGTCATATTATACACTTCTTTGATAGTGGATAGTTCGTAATAAACGCTATGAGTCACGTCGTATTTTTTACAAGCATCTTCAAAACCTTGAGCCCTTTCGCGATTTACGTTAAATACATTTGGACCGAGAAACAAGGCTATATTCTTGTATCCCTTTTTTATGATATATTCTGCACCAATGTAACCAACAAGGTAATTATCGAGATCGACAAAAGTCGTATCGTTGAAATCCTTGTCTTTGCCTATGATAACAAAAGGAATGTTATTTGTCCTAAGATAGCTCACCCGACAATCTTTAGATATGACATCAAACATGATTGCACCATCAGCGAGGCCACTTTTGAGTAGATGAAACCCATCAGTGTCATTACTGATAGTTTCTTCGCCAGAAGAAGGAGAAATGATGACTTTATAGCCTCTCTCTTTCAGCTTGACCATAAAACTCTTTAACATGAGATCGTGCCATTTGTTCCAGTACTTTCCTCTTCTCCTATCGATGAAAAGTATTACGGTTCTGGTTTCGCTATTTCTCAGCGCTTTCGCAAGAAGATTAACGCTGTAGTTGTGTTCTTCAATGACCTGCAAGATTTTCCTGCGGGTTTCCTCTCTTACATTGGGCGCGTTATTTATAACTCGGGAAACCGTTTTTATAGAATAACCAGTGAGTTTCGCTATGTCTGTAATGGTAACCTTTTTCATTTTAACCACCCTCTATTGACAACATTGTCATCTACGACTACATTATTATAGTATAAATTAAAAAAAGTATGAAATCTTATAAAATTCGAACTGAGCCCGTAATAAGCTATAAAAGCGTTTGTTCTGGGATATTCGTGAATTATAGTCTATAATTCCATTTGTATAAGTAGGTTCACAGTAGTAAGCTTATTCTGTACCAGTTATGACAACGTTGTCTTTAACTATCTTTTAAAAGGAGGGGTACGTATGAAAAAGCTACTTCTTGTTCTTATGCTTGTTGCTATTGCAGCTTTTGCATTTGGTAAAGAAACATTAGTTGTCGTGTCAAGGCTCTGGACACCGCCATCAGAGAAGGAATTTGTCATCAACGAAATCCTCAAACCTTTCGAGGAAATGTATGGCGTTGAAGTGAAATTCTCCACTCTCGATGATCAGAAAATATTAGAGCAGGTGAAGCTACAGCAAGAAACGGGCAATATCACGACTGATGTAATTATTGCCTACGCCGCAAACATGCCCGAATGGGTTGACAACGGTTATGTTGTTGACCTGACTGATGTCGTATCCCAGTGGACTGACAGGCATTTCTCAAAAGGCCTTGATTCCATGACAGTTTTCAATGGCAAAAGGTATTTCCTTCCTATCGGAGCGGATGTTTACCTCTTTATTGCCAACAAAAAGGCTCTTCCATACCTTCCGGAAGGCGCAGACATCCAGAATCTTACTTGGGAACAGGTAGCAGAGTGGGCCAATGCAATAGCTCTTGGCGAAGGCGAAGGGAAATTTGTTGTAACCGGAGTTCCCAAGAAATCCTTTATTTATCAGGCCGGGGCTATCTGTCTTTCTTACGGCGCTGACTGGCCAAATCTCGACAATCCTGGTGCCATGGCTGCATTCTATCTACTGAGCAAAATGGTAGACGCATTCCCGCCAGCTGTTATGACTTACGATGATTCAAGACCACCTCTGAAAAGGGGCGAAGCCTGGCTTGCGGCTGCTCACTGTGCTAGAGTCGGTGAAGTCTATAAGAACGATCCGACAAACTTCATAATTGCTCCAGTTCCCAAAGGCCCTGCTGGAAGAGGTTCGGTCGCCGGTACAAGTGGTCTTGCTATTGTCAAGGGAACAAAACATTACGATCTTGCCGTTAAGTTCCTTGAGTATATTACCAGACCCGATGTCATGTTAAAAGTCAGCAAAGGGACAGGAGGCTTCATTCCCACTGTTGAAGAAGCCATCATTTACCTTGGCGACACTGTGGAAGATGAAGTTATCGAGAAATCTATCA
>QNAR01000148.1 GCA_003643975.1 Thermotogae bacterium
AGATGATCGTTGATGTTTTTCACATAACTTTTGGAGATCTTGGAGATATGAAGGAAACCCTGCTCACCACCTTCCAGCTCTACATGAGCCCCAAACTTCATTACAGCGGTGATCTTTCCTTCAACAATGTTGCCTACTTTCGCACTCACATTCCTAACCTCCAATGGTTTTCAAATATAGAATAAGTGACAACTCAGTAGTTGTCGCCGTACTTGTTCTTGAACTTCTGGACTCTACCCTCGGTATCTACGATTAGAGAGCTCGTATCACCCTTATAGAAAGGATGGCAATTGGAACAAAGATCGATTTTTATGTCTTCACGTGTTGACCAGAACATGTGTTCCGCCCCGCAGGTGCATTTTACCGTAACAAGCTTAAGCTCGGGATGTATACCTTTTTTCATCGGGCCTTCACCTCTTCAATAGTTTAATTTTACGAAGTTCATTATATCATATGTATGAGATACTGTCAAAGGAATGTAAGAATAGAGAGTAAAAAAACTGTATCGGCGGTTTAATTCTTTTAAAGAAGGCGTGATTGTATGAACATCTTAAAACAAGCGGAAGACCGACTTTATGAAGAAGGATTTTTTTCTTATTATGAAACGAGAAAAAGAGAGATTATGAAAATTTCTTACATACTTAGAAGTGCCAAACCCGAAAAAGCTATACGCTTTCTAAAAAAGGAATTTGGCGCGCTTAAACTGTTCGAAGCCGGAGAGGCCCTTGCCTTCCTGTTGGAAATGCTCGCTGAAAAAGAGAAGCCTCTGGAAGAAAAGGTCATCTTCGTTGCAGAACTGAGTGAATCAGAAGTCGAAGAAATCATAAAATTGCTCTATTTTATCTACCCCTTTTCATACCCTCCAGTTCCCCGGGATGTTGAAATGAAGGACCTTCACGAATACTTTCAATGGAAAAAAGAATGTGATGCTTCAATAGGTAGGGCTTTTGAAAATTACATCATGCTTGAATGTGCGCTGAATTTTAGACGATCCCCTATTCCAAATGACCTGAAAACTTTTTTGGAGAGCATCGAGTTAACCGATATGAGAAAGTTGAAAAAAGGACGAGAAAAGTTAAGACACCTTAGTAATGATGCGAAGAAAAGAATGAGGAAATTGAAATACACCCACCCTTACGTACGTACTGTACTCTTTGCCAAAAATACTGTTCCGATTATCATCGATGGTAGCAATATTATCTATTCCAAAGCCGATTTCCCTGATTTGAAAAACATCAACAAACTTTTTGAATACTTCGCCCGTTCATCACCAGTGTATTTTCCCTACCGTATTGTATTCGACAGGAATGTGCGGTATAAAATCAAAGGAAGTCAGCAACCTGAACTCGAAAAATTGTTGTCTTTACCCATTGTAGAATTATATTCGCCAGCTGATGAAAGGATAATACAACTTGCGAGGAGCCTAAAAGGCCATATACTCAGCTACGATAGATTTCAGGAATATGATACAAAAGGCATAGAAATAATAAAACCGGAGGATTTGAGATGAGAACAGCGGATTTTGATTTTGAATTGCCAGAGAAATTGATAGCTCAGGAGCCCGTTTTGCCCAGGGACCAATGCCGTCTTTTAGTGGTGAGAAGAGACTCAAATCAATTTGAGCACAGAAAATTCTATGAGATCAAAGAATTTCTTAGTGAATCCGATCTGCTTGTGCTGAATGACAGCAGGGTGATCCCAGCGAGACTTTATGGCAGGAAAAGCACTGGAGCAAAAGTGGAGGTTCTCCTAATAGAGAGGATACAAAACGGTACCTGGAAAGCCATAGTGAAGCCGGGTTCAAAAATAAAGAAGGGGAGTACACTTGTTTTTGATGAATTGAGCTGCAAAGTTGTTGAACATCTTCCTGACTCTACAAGAGTTCTGGAGTTTAATGAACCCGGTGCGGAAGAGACAATCAAGAAAATTGGAAAAATGCCTATTCCACCTTATATAAAAAAATACCCGAAGAACCCTGAGCTTTACCAAACTGTCTATGCAAAGGCCGAGGGATCAGTGGCTGCTCCCACAGCCGGGCTTCATTTTACAAAGGAATTACTCAGTGAGCTGCAAGCCAGTGGTGTGAACATTACTTATATAACTTTGCATGTAGGGCTTGGAACTTTCAGACCAGTTAAGGTTGATAAAATCGAGAACCACAAAATGCATAGCGAATTTTATACGATTTCTGAGAAAACCGTCAAAAAAATCTCTGAAACGCGCCAAAAAGGGGGAAAGGTAATAGCAGTAGGAACTACAGTGGTACGCACGCTTGAAGCCGTAGCCGCTGAGAATGCTGGAAATCTAATAGCCAAATCGGGATATACAGATATATTCATTTATCCACCCTTTAAATTCAACGTGGTTGATGGAATTATAACAAACTTCCATCTTCCCCGTTCCACACTTTTAATGCTCGTTTCTGCTTTCGCAGGCAGGGAGAAGATTCTCAATGCATACAGAGAAGCTGTAAAAGAAAGATATCGCTTCTTCTCCTTTGGTGATGCCTGCATGATTTTGTGATCAAGCTCTGTTGAGGGTTGGCCTGATAAAATGCTCCCAAAACTTTTTCAGGATAATCGCCGTAGGGGCAGCTATAAAAGCACCGGCAACGGAAAAGAGCTGTGCCATGATTATTATCATTACTATGATAAATACGGGATTTATGCGCGTATAACCTTTCATTAGCTTGAGGAAGACTATGAATGCAACTGTATGGATAGTCACCAGGAAGACAAGGAGAAAGAGCACCGCTACCCAATTCTGACCTGATGCCGCAAGAAGAAATAACGGGATAAATTCCAGTACAACTCCGACGATTGGTATCAGGTTTGTTATGGCTGCCCACACGCCCATGAGCAGGCTGTAATCGAGCCCGAGAATCTTGACCAGAATTCCCACACTTATACCAGTTACCAGGGCGACTAAAATTATTGCTACTACATAGCGTTCTAAATTTCCATAAGTGTCTTTGAGAAAGCGTTTTGCAAAACCCCTGGAAGATCCGGGATATATTTCAGGTAGATGCTTCTTGAAATCACCGAAATAATAGCCAAGGTAAACAGTCCCGATTATCACGAAGAACATAACGGAGAATGTCGCCGAAACCAGGGATGGTAGTTTTTCAAGAAAAGCAGTAAGGTATTCCCTGAATTTCAATTGAACCTCAATCAGGACATTTCTGATACTCGACATAATCTGCGCCCTTTTCTCTTCAAATTTTTCTTGGTCGTCTATATCTTTGCTAGTATTGTTTTTGCTTTTATTTTTTATCAGGAAACGGTCAACCAACCAACCAAATATTGGCTGCCAATCTTCCCGCGATTTGAACCCGGAAGTTCTTTCCCAGATTTTGTCTGCCAGATTTGTAGCGTCGCCAGAGAATTTTTCGTGTTTTGAAATTATCCGGATAATTTCTTCTTTTTTCAGCTCTCTTTCTTTTACCGGGAAAACTATCGCAAACTTTCCTTTTTCTATATCCTCTATTGGCAGGTCTTCGAACGAGGACTGGTCATATTCTGTTAAATAGGAGAGTAAATCTTTTTTTAATGCATTTATTTCTTCGTTGCTTACAGGTTTTTCCTGCTTGTACTTGTTGAGTACGGCGTCTAAATTGAATTCTATTTCCGGGATACTGAGTTCAGTGCTTTTATCGGAGGGGAAGAAATTCAAAGCAGTATAATAGAAGCTGGAAGCCTGGTTTACAATAGGCTGAAATAAAAACACTACCACCAATATTAAACTGAAATAAAGCGCTCCAAGCCCCAGTGCAACGGCTATCCACCTTTTGATCTTCAGCTTTGAGGTGGCAAACTTGATCCACGGTTCAATGAGAAATACAATCGCTATCGTTATTATAAAGATTGCAGAAATTGTTGCAGAAATCGTTAAAAAGAAAAATGCAATCAGAAAATAAACGATGGAAAAAATCATGACCAGAAATCTCGGAGACTTCAAGAGGTTCTTCATTTTTGCCCTCCTTTGGAATGCAAAAAATATTCCCTGATATGCTCTATATCCTTTGTGATTCCCATGGCGATCATCAATTTAATTCTTGCTTTTTGAGGGGAAAGCCCTGGTGCGAAAATAGCACCTGCTTTTTCAAGCTGTAGTCCTCCCCCTTTGTATCCATAAATCCCAAGCACCCTTCCCTTAAAACACCTCGATGTTATTATTATGGGAATGCCCGCTTCTCTGATTAACCTTTCAATTGTGTCTGCAACTTTCGGGGGAACGTTGCCACGACCAAAAGCCTCAAGAACAATCCCCTTGAACCCTATTTGGGGTAAGCTTTTCAGAATTTGCCCGCTATCTCCGGTAAAGGTCTTGTAAAGAGCAATTTTTTCTTCTATTTGTTTCACTTCAATTGTTTCTCTTTGAAGCGGTTTACGATAAAAGATGATCTTATCCTCATCAACTATACCAAGAGGTCCATAACCCGGTGAATCAAAGGTGGCTACGTTGCTCGTATATGTCTTTGTTACCTCTCGTGCTGCATGAATTTCATCGTTAAGGCAAACCATGGTTCCCATACCTATAGCCATAGAGTTGATTGCTACTCGGACAGAGGATACTACATTTCTTGGGCCATCTGTGCCCAATTCGTCGATGCTGCGCATGGCGGCAGTGCAAACTACTGGTTTTTCACTTTTGATTGTTAAATCGAGAAAATAAGCAGTTTCTTCGAGAGTATCAGTACCGTGAGTTATGACCACGCCAGAGATATCATCTCGCTCGAGAAGA
>QNAR01000149.1 GCA_003643975.1 Thermotogae bacterium
CAGATACCAAAAATCAATAAGTTACGCCAACAAGGTGCTTTTGACCCTGGGTGGTATCTGGCAATTCAATATAGAGATCAAGATTGTGTGGATCGTCATAAGATTTTGTCTCAAAGAAAACCAGCCACGAAGAGAGTATGTATTCCGTTATGCCAATGCCAGACAGATCAGGTTCGCCTGAAGGATTCTGATAAATTATCAAGCCGCCTGTAAAGTCAGCGATTTCTCGTGGATCTCCTGGATGAGTAAAGTCGGTATCACCTATAGAGTAGTAAGTACCCGTAGAAGCGATTATGTGGAATGTTGCGTACCCCAATATGGCACTCAAAACATCGGTCTTTGTGTACTTCGGCTCAAAATCATTTGTTGGTGGAGAAGGCCAGGGAATTGTTACCGGCTGATCGCCTGTATAATGGCTGAAGGCATCAGTAAGCATTATAAAAATTCTCTGTGAACCGGGGCGCCAGGCCATATTATTCCAGGCAAACATAATAGCACCATAGGCGTTTTCAGGGCCATCTGCTCCGTAACCTACAGCAAGCTCCTGAGTATAAGAAGCAGCAGTTGTTGGATCAACCAAACCAAGATACGGTGGATCAAACCCTATATTATCAGTTGTGTCTGGATCCGCCGGGACGTAATCTCCATAAGGAACTATCCCAACTTTCACATCGATTCCCGCTGCTGCCAGGTCGTTCAAAAATTCAGTCATGCTGTTTTTAACTCCTGCGATTTCTGTACCCATACTTCCAGTTACATCGACCAAAAAAACTATATCTGCGCCAATACGGGCTTCTGTTTCCTTTAACAGCGCAAATCCCTGAGCTTTTCCATCTTCAAAAAGAAGAAGATTATCAGGATTCAAATCGCCTGAATAATCTTTAATGACCATTCTCAGCTTCACAGGCATGGCAGTGTCCACAGGGTTTAATATAGGAACGCTGATTGGAAGCCTGTCTACGGAAACAAGAATTTCAAGGTCATTTCCCCATGGATCAGGGATTTTGACGCCGACAGGGTCCAGGGGTATGGCAAGCTGGAGAACCGGTATGATCCCACAGGAGGCCAGTATAATCGCAACAACCGAAATGATTATCAATCTAGTTATAATCTTCATCCTGACCACCTCCTAAAATTCCAGCCCTGCACCAACGTGCAGGCTGAAGACGCCGGACCAACCAACCATATACGGCCCACCTGAAAGACCACCAATGGTCATCACTTCCCCAAATACATTGATGAAATTCATCAACAGTAAATTGACCCCCAGCTTCACATGAAAAGCCCTGTCTGAATAGAGAAGAAAGAGGGAATCCCTAAAATCAGCAAGCAATATGAGACCCACGCCAGCATAAACTGAAAGGTCGTTATCGAGTTGAAAATTCAACAATACTGTGGGGTCAATTTCCATTACCGAAAAGGCTGACCAGTCAAGGTAAGGAATGTCTGATACTGAGGTGATAGGGATAAAACCATTTACTTCTGCTCTAAGAGTCCCATCGCCTATCTGCACCCCAATCCCGAGAATCTGTCTATTCAGACCCCCAAGCTCGCTGCCTATTAAGCCATGTACGCTCAATGAAAAAGCTGTCGCAGCGAGCATAACGACAAGTAAAATAGCAAGTATTCGTACCATACTCACACCTCCCTCAGTTCAAATTTTATCAGTCGTATGTGTTATAACTGATGAAAGAGTGGAGCTGAAAATTAACTATATGTAGAGCTTTAAAGAAGAAATGATTTCGAAGTTGTACTGGACAAAAGATTTCTATTGATACGCAATATATCAGACGTTTGCAATAATATGTGGTTGTTGAAAGAAAAAATAAAACGGCGCTGTTAAGCGCCGTTAAAATGGTCGGGGCGACTGGACTTGAACCAGCGACCTTCTGCGCCCCATGCAGACACGCTTCCATCTGCGCTACGCCCCGCCAATTGGAATTGTAGCATAGATGGAACTCTCTTTCAAGAGGGATTTTTACTTATAGGAAATTGCTTTGATGTAGATCGCATCTCCGTTTTTAACCCTTATAGCGCCACCGCATTCAGGGCATCGGGTCTCAAGATCTTTGGAAAAGAACTCATTGCCACAGTCACGACACTGATAGTGGAGTTCGTCCGTAACAAAATCAATTTCAACGTTTTTAAAATCGGTGTTTTCCTTTATCAAGTCAAAAGCTTCTTTTATATGACCTTTGTCCACCATTGCCAGCTTGCCAACGCCGACAGTGATTTTTCTGATTCTCTTTAACTCTTCCGGGGTGATTTCGCTTTCAATGTAGAGTTTTATTTTCTCTGCAATAGATAACTCATGATGCATTCTTCCAGCCCTCCTAACATATCCTTGGTGTTAATTCTTCTACAAGCATGGGCAAGACACGCTCAACACCGTATCGATTTTTTAACATTACCCTTGGAATAACACTCTTTTCACGTACGTAGCCTATAAAAGAAGGATAAAAGCCCAGATCGTTGAGCGCGTCCATAACATCTCCAGTGTCCCTTTCGCTGCAGAAAATCGCTGCAGTCCCTTCACATGCAAGATAAAGAGGATCAATACCGAGTATTTCCGATATGACTTTAACCCCTTCTGGAACGAGCAGCATATCTTCATTGATGACTATATCGCAACCTGCACTTGCGGCTATTTCATTGAGTATTTGGGCCACTCCGCCACGAGTAGCATCTCTCATTGTTCTGATATCAAAAGCCTTTACGATTTCTAAAAGCGGCGTGAGCGAACGGCAATCCGAATTGAAACTCACATCGAATCCCTTCCTCAGAGCCATAATCGTGGCACCATGAAGTCCTATGGGACCAGTTAATACTATGGCGTTTCCCGGTTCTACATTGGTAACGCTCAGGGGTTTTCCAACACTTTTTCCAAAACAAGTAGTGTTGATCACCAGTCCATCGAGACTTCCTTTGTTCATTACCTTGGTATCTCCACAGAGAATCTTCAAGTTGTTCCTCCTAAGCTCATTGTCAAGGGAATTGATTATACATTCGAAGGATTTAAGAGAAAAACCCTCTTCCAAAATAATCGAAAGTGTCATGTAGATTGGTTCTGCGCCGAGCATTACCACATCATTTACGCTACCAGTGACTGCCAGTTTTCCGATATCTCCACCCGGAAAGAAAAGAGGATAAACGGTGAAGCTATCTGTACTGACCACATCAACCGACTTTGCAATCACACCAGCATCCTCTTCCATCGAAACCACTGTGCTGTTTAAATGTTCTTCAATAAACTTTAAAAGTTCAATCTGGCGTTTGCCGCTATTATGATGAATCGTAATCGTTCCGTCCATACTATCCCCCCACATTGATTCGATATAACGAGTGCCATAACCATAACTCTACGTGTTGATCTCTTTTCTATACAAGAAAGCGGCATGGCAAGAGCCTTCAGAGGAAACCATACATGGGCCCATAGGTCTTTCAGGGTTACAGGCAATGCCAAAGAATTTACACTCTTCGGGATCGAGTTTGCCTTTGAGCACCTGACCACAAGGGCACTGATCTTTTGAAGATATTTTACATAATTCCGGATATATTTGCAAAGCGTTTATAACACTGTCTTCTGATTTTAACGCATAACCTGAATTCGGAATGATGCCAAGCCCTCTCCATTCCGCATCGGAAGCACCAAATAGCTCCTCCAGCGTTTCAATGGCTAACGGATTTCCAGTACGCATTACGGTGGAGTAGTACGCATTAAAAACACCTGAAACCCCTGTAACGAGCATCTCATACATCTTTTCAAGGGCAAAAACAAGCAATTCCCTTGTGAACCCGGCGATTACAAAAGGTTTTTTGAATTTTTCTGAAAGCCTTTTGAAAGGTAATTCCCCGATGATTGTTGCAACATGCCCCGGGCATAGTAATCCATCTATCGCACAATCTGGATCTGACAAAAGTGTTTCTATTGCTGGAGGAATACGTTTTAGAAGATTATATATGTAGAGGTTTTTCATTGACGAGTTTTCGATTTCTGAAATCAAACCAGCAACAAGCGGTGCTGTGGTTTCAAAACCGATAGCTGCAAACACCGCGGCTTCAGCGGGATCTTTTTTCATGTCCTCAATAATCTCAAGTGGATTGTAAATTTCCCTTACATCGGCTCCAAGTGCCTTCTTTTCTCTCAAGGTTCCAAAGCTTCCGGGGACTTTCATCAAATCACCAAAGGTATATATTCGGACACCCTGATCACATAAATATATCAATCGGTCAACATCACTCTGTGAAGTGACGCATACCGGGCATCCGGGACCGCTGATCAATTTCATCTTATTGCGATAAACTTCCCTCAAGCCATATTGCATGAGAGCATGGGTATGCGTCCCGCAAACCTCCATGACGTTGAATACTCTACTTTCCAAGGTATTTCCCCAACCTTTTACCAGCTTTTTCTATTTCTCTCGCCGAATCGACATCAACTCTCTGGATTGCAAATCCTGCATGAACAAGCACATAATCCCCTTTCTTCGCCTTATTTATAAACCTAACATCGATTTCCAGCTTCACCCCGGCTTTTTCTGCCAATGCTTTGTTGCCATTGACTTCTATTATTTTAAGCGGTACAGCCAGACACATGTTATCACCTCGATTCCCTTTCTTTTAACAAGTAGAAGTAAGCCTGTCCCAATGCTATTCCTTCATCGTTAGGAGAAACTTGTTCGTTTACATATACAATAAAGCCTGATTTCTTGAGA
>QNAR01000150.1 GCA_003643975.1 Thermotogae bacterium
CCACAACAGATTGATGTACATTTGTTCCTACCATGGTCATAACCTCGCGTAAAACGCGATCATAGGTTATGGAATATTTTTTCATAATCTGTATGATAGCACCACGATCAATTTTCAAAATAGCTAACAGTAAGTGTTCAGTGCCTACATAAGGATGGCCCAAACTTCTGGCTTCATCCTGAGCCGTGACGAATACCTGTGCGGCACCTTCGGAAAATTTATCGAAATACATCTAATCACCTCCATTTACCGATGCGCTTTCTCATAAAGTTCTCGAATGTTTTGACAATATTATCATGAATTAGTTCAAGATTGTCTCGACCATCGATAAGTTTCACTCTTTCGGGTTCAGCCTTTGCAATTTCAAGATAGCCTTCCCTTACTCGTTTGAAAAATTCTAAACTTTCCCTTTCTATTTTATCATTTTTTTCTTGAGCGCGTTTGCGTTTTTCGGCATCTTCTGGTTGAATATCAATTAAAAAGGTAAGATCCGGCTTCAAATTCCCGGTAGCCAGTTCGTTAAGCCTTTTAACCATTTCAACACCAAGTCCTCGCCCGTATCCTTGATAAGCGACAGAAGAGTCAAGAAACCGATCAGCGATAACAATTTTCCCCATTTTGAGCGCAGGGAATATGATTTCCCTTACAATTTGACTTCTTGAAGCCATGAAGAGAAGAAGCTCTGTTTCAGGAAAGAGTTGATAATCGTGATGTAAAAGAATTTTCCTGATGTCCTCACCAGCTCTTGTCCCGCCGGGTTCTCTTATAATGAGATATTCATAACCGGTCCTTTCAAGATATTCAATAAACAACTTCACCTGTGTTGATTTTCCAGAACCATCGATGCCTTCAAACGAAACAAACATCATCTTTCCTCCCTGCTAAATATCAATGGAGACTCTACAACTAGTTCGGAACTCGAGTTCTTTCTTCCCGAAATCAAAATCAGTCTTGCTTGTTTTTCCAAGTTGCCGTAAATCGGTAATAGTCTGTGGATACCAAACTTTTCTGATTCGAGAAATCTTATCCAGCGAATCAAATCTCTGGGATGCAATAAAAAGTAAAATAGACCCCTGTTCTTTAACATTTTTCTTGCCGCTTCGATAAATTTATGTGCAGTTTCTTCATCAAGTCGTCGCCAGCTGTTTCTTTCAGTATAGGGGCTAGTTTTTCCAGCATGCAAAAGATGTGGAGGATTCGAAACAACGACATCAAAACTTTCCAGTTCTAGGTGCCTTGTTACTTCTCCAACCGGGCAATTTATAAATCTTACCTTTTCCATTACCCCATTCAAATCTGCGTTTTTCCGTGCAATTGAAACAAGAATCTCATTTTTTTCTATGCCTACAACTTCGCAACCATATGTATGTGCAAGAAATATTGATACCGCACCGCTTCCACTGCCAAGTTCCAGTACTTTTTTTGCGTTTCGTGGAATTTTTGAATAAAGAGCCAACACAACAGTAGCGTGATTTGTTCTGCCTTCGGGTAGACTTTGTTCGAATGTCAGCTTCCTAATCGGTGAAGGATCAAATTCTCGTTGCATTTAATCACCACTGTGCAAGAAGATCTCTGAGGTATTTTCTTTTTCCAGTTGTATTTTGTCTTTTAACTTTTCGGGTATAACAATCCTGGAAAAGTTATTGACAGTCAGCTCTTCATCGCAGAAAAATTCCGAGCTTTCCACATATAGCTCAGACGCGCCATCAATAAGACATTTCTTTATTTTCAGCGATGAACTATAAAAAAACACATGGGATGAACTGGATACATATAATTCCCCAGCGGAACATTCACTGTTAAAGAGCTTAATAATGCTTTTGCTTATTGAGCCTTTCTTTGAATTGAAATGCGTGTTACTGAAAATGCCTTTTTTTATGCCATACAGCTCAAAATTGCCGGAAACGTATGAATTGAAAAGATACAGCTCACCGGAATTGCTTATCTTCAAAGAGCCATTGATACTTGAACCATATATTTGAATAGATGACACATCGAGTGTAACATCTGCAGCTATCTTGCAATTTTCGAATACGATTACTGCTCCGCTATCTGCAACAATTTCAACATTTTTAAAGTCCACATTTCTTGCTATCAAAGTGCCATTCTTTCCAACATGTATAATAGCCGGACTCCCGTATGAAGAGATTATCACTTCTCCCCTCCGACCATCAATTTCCAATACTCCATTCACCAAGAGAGTACTTTTTCTGGAAAGATTTATATTGGTTGATGATTCAATTCTTAATAGTGAACCTGATTTCACCGCTATATTTCCCTGAAAATTGTAGACTCCGCCAGAAGGGAGTGTCACATCTCTGCCATAAAGTGAAACAATGAAGCTTGAAGTAACACGTCTTGATTGTTCCAATTTTGCGAAAACCGGGACAGAGGGTAGGAACATCATATCTCCCTCTTGTGGAGATAGTCTATAAATATCCCCAACATCACTCATATATTCTGAAGGAATCCTTACAGAACCCTCTGAGCCAATTTCCATAATTTTTTTCCATTCTCCAGCCTTTATTACTTGCAAAACCGCGCGATTAACGGAAGAAGGCAGTTTCCAGGAAGCTTTCCTGAAGGTGCCTCCTTCTTCTATATAAAGCTCTGCAATCTCTTTAAGCAAGGTTTTCTTTACCACAGCCTGTAAGGAAGTTATGGTACTAAGTCCAGCTTCGTCAGTTACCTTCACATGAATAAAATGCCTGCCGCTTGGCAATTCGAACAATGGAAACAAAGCGTTTCCATCGAAAAGCAAAGGAATTCCATCGGCGGAGGCTTCAATTGTTAACTTCCGAGGAGGGGTCCAATCATCGTGAAATTCCGCGGGTATTTTACCACCATCATAGTGCTGTGGTAAGAGCAAATTTATTGAAGGCTTTTCATTAGTGTATAAATCTATATTCAATTTCACAGGTTTGGAGCTCACCCCATCTTTTCTTATGCTGAAGCATTCAATAGGCATTTTTGGTTGTGTAGGCAAAGGAATATTAAAAAAGCCGGATTTACTGGTGTATATTTTGGAACCAATTTTTACCCGATATTCCATAATGGCTTCAGATTGGCTGTAAAGAGAAAGAATGAGATTCCCGTCTCTAATAGTGGATTCCTTTATTGAAGGAGCTTCGAGCGTTGAATTATAAACCCTCACAGTAGTGGCTAGAGGGGTGGAAAGAAATCTTCTTCCCGATATGAGAGTGAAGTATAATGTAATGGTTCCATCTTCGTCTATGAAAAACTCGCCAGTTTCGGATTGCGTTATAATACCATCCTTCGAGTCTTCTGGCACTTTTCCAATAGTTATTAGAATATCAGGTTTTTTTTGCTTTTGTCCGGTTACAGTAACTGAATAATTGCACCTGGTTGCATCCAAAGTGATGTTGTCAATTGTTAGATTGTAACCGGAGAAATAATTACATGCTCCTACCACAATTAACGGAAGAAGGAAAATCCATAATATCTTCTTTATAAAAATCCCTCCTTTAGGAAGCATAACATAATCCCTATGCTATAACCACATCCGGGGAAAATTTTTTGCGTACAGATACAGCTTATCATAAAGCTTAGTCAAAACATCTCTACCGGTTGGTATGAATTTGCATAATTATTTTTACCCCCCTTTTCCATTACCCCCTGTGGCTGCTTTAAAGAGCAGCCCTTTTTTTCAAATGTTGATTTTTTTGATATTATTGATTTGGTATATATTGAAAAGGGGCGAAAATATGTCTCACAAAATATTGAAAAAAGCAAAGCTTGCCACTGGCATTTACGATTATTTTATAGCACATCCCACATTGCCGGTTTTTTCTAAACCCGGTCAGTTCCTGATTATTCGCATTGATGAAAGAGGAGAACGCATTCCACTCACCATCGCAGGTGTTTCAGATGGTGCAGTAAGGGTTATTGTGAAATGTGTTGGAAAAAGCACTTATAAATTGGCTACACTGAATGAGGGCGATGAGGTTCTTGAAGTAGTTGGCCCACTGGGTAACCCCAGTGAAATTGAATTTTACGGAGAAATTTGTCTGATTGGTGGTGGTGTTGGCGCCGCTCCGCTTTTGCCCATAATGAAAGCTTTAAAAGAAGCCGGAAATCGCATTACTGCAATCATAGGTGCTTCTACTTCTGAACAGCTCATACTTCTTGAAGAATTCAAAAGAACAGCCCATGAATTGATTATCACAACTGATGATGGCTCTTTAGGAAAGAAAGGATTGGTTACCCATAGGCTTGAAGAGTTATTAAGCAAAGGAAATAACTTTGATAGAATATGGGCAATAGGTCCAACCATCATGATGAAATTCGTTTCTGCAATTGCCTCGCGTGCGGAAATCCCTTGCTGGGTATCACTGAATCCCATCATGGTTGATGGCACGGGAATGTGTGGAGCTTGTAGAGTAGAAGTGAACGGAAGCATGAAATTCGCTTGTGTAGATGGTCCAGAATTTGACGGTAGGTTTGTTAACTGGAACGAGCTTATAAAAAGGCAACATCAATACCAGGAACAGGAAAGAATTGCTCTGGATCTTTTCAAAAAAGAAGTAGGTGATTTATCATGGCTGTAAAAGACCGCATTCCTATGCCTGAGCAATCGCCTGAAGAAAGAATTAAGAACTTTTCCGAAGTAGCTCTGGGATACACAGAGGAAATGGCACTTGCTGAGGCTAACAGATGTCTTCAATGTCCTA
>QNAR01000151.1 GCA_003643975.1 Thermotogae bacterium
CGATTGAAGACGCCGGGCAGTTGCTCGATTTACTCAACTCAATTGAAGAGTTTTATGTAACAGATGAAGAGTCATTTAATGAATCATTGAAAAAGGGCACCACAAGACGTTATGTTGTTGAAAAAGATGGGAAGATAGTTTCAACTGCTGCAAGCACCGCTGAGACCTCCGATCTTGCAATGATAATAGGGGTTGCAACTTTGAAAGAATACAGAAACCAGGGCCTTGCTTCTTGCGTTGTTTCAAAGCTCTGCTCAGATCTGCTTTCTGAAGGGAAAACCCCCTGCTTGTTTTATGACAACCCAAAAGCCGGGAAGATCTACCAGCGCTTGGGATTTCGTGAAATTGGAACGTGGAAAATGATTCGGTTTGTATAATTCACACACGCTACTAAAACATGCCATGAACCGCTAGTGCAATAGACTATGGAACAGGGTCAAGGGTTTAGTTGTTAGGGTTTAGATGTTTTCTTAACGTAACTCGAAACTCGAGTCTCGTAACTCGGTTTCTCGGTTCTCGGATCTCGTGACTCGGCTCTTGATCTCGGCTCTCGGATTCTCGGTTCTCGTACTCTCGAATTCTCGCAACTCGTTACTCGTAACTCGGTTCTTTAACTCATAACTCATAATTCATAACTCATTACTCGGTTCTTGACACACTCGTAACTCGAACATCGCAACTCGAATCTTGAATCTCGGTTCTTAAAGGTGATAGCATGAGAATAGAAAACGATGGCTTAGGGAACATTGAAATACCTGAAGAAGCATATTGGGGAGCGCATACACAAAGGGCGCTGAAGAATTTCCAGGATACTGGCGAAAAACTGGATAAAGAATTTATACGTGCCTATGGTTATGTAAAAAAAGCTGCAGCTTCATTAAATAGCAAACTTGGTTTTCTTTCCAGGGAAAAAAGTGATGCTATATGTAAAGCCTGCGATGAGTTAATAAATGGGACTCTTTCCGGTCAAATTGTCGTCGATCCACTTTCGGGTGGCGCTGGAACGTCGATAAACATGAATATCAACGAGGTTATAGCTAACAGGGCGACAGAACTCCTTGGAAGCAAAAAGGGCGAGTATCTGGTACATCCCCTTGATGATGTCAACATGTTCCAGTCAACTAACGATACTTTCCCAACCGCAGGAAAGATGGCAGTCATTGTTCTACTAAAAGAGCTTGTTTCTTCTGTGGAAAGACTTCAGGCAGTCTTACAGGAAAAAGAAAAAGAATTCTGGAGTGTCATGAAACCGGGAAGGACACAATTTATGGATGCTGTTCCCATTTCGCTGGGGCAGGAATTCGGAGCGATGGCTGAAGCGATTAGCAGGGATCGCTGGAGACTATATAAGGTAGAAGAACGAATACGCATGGTAAATCTCGGCGGGACAGCTATTGGCACTGGCGTAGCAGCTGATAAGAGATTTGTGCTATCGATAGTGAATGAACTCAGAAATATATCAGGTGTAAGAGTTGCAAAGGCTGAAAACCTGATCGATGCTACCCAGAATATGGATGTTTTTGCAGAAGTTCACGGGTTGTTGAAATCACTTGCAACAAATCTACTGAAAATCTCCAATGACATACGGCTTCTTGGTAGTGGCCCCAACGCAGGTTTGGGAGAACTTGAATTTCCTAAAGTTCAAGCCGGGAGCTCTATTATGCCGGGCAAAATAAATCCGGTGATACCGGAGTATGCCATTCAATTGGCAATGAGCGTGTTGGCACATGATGTAGCTGTAAACTTCGCAGTTTCTTCGGGAAACCTCGAGCTAAATCCCTTCGTACCGCTTATAATCCACTATACATTGAAATCCCTTAGGTTTCTCACCAATGCTGTCAGAAGTCTTGAAAGCTATATACCTAAAATCAAGGCCAATAATAATAAAGCACAAGAGAACCTTCTTAAAAGCGAAGCCGTATTTACACCACTGATAACGGTCTATGGATATGAGCGAGTTCAAAAATGGATAAAGAGATCTCATGAAGAAAGAAGAAACATGTGGGATATCGTTGCAGAAGAAACAGGAATTGAAATCTCAGAGCTCAAAACCAAACTCCTCGGGAAGCACAGCACCGGATTGGGACTTTAAGAGATGAGAAGAGCCGAAAAAACGAGTAACGAGTCGCGACTTTTGATTCACATACAACCTACAACGAACTCTATCGTCGCTCCATCAGCTGACAGCTTCCGTAAACATTATATTTTTGCGCCATCTGAGCGTAGTTTAGCACTTCTAATTTAATACGCAAATCCCAGGTTTACGTAGGGCAAGAAGGCTGGTTGTTTTCCCTGAATGTCATAAACAATTGCTCCGCCTATTTTTATCTTAAACCACGAAAAGCGCCAGCCAAGTTCGGGATTAATCATAGGCATGAATTTAGCATCAAAGGCTTTGAGAGGAGTTGTTAGCATTAAGCCTCCATTTAATCTGTAGTAGAAATGTTTGAAATGTTTATAATAACCCCCGGAGATGTCAAAAGCAACGGTAAATATAGATCCTGGAATAATGGGTGGAATAAGGCCGAGTCTTGCACTAAAGCCAAGACCTCCGGGATAAATGTGAAACACTTCAGTGGAAAGCAAATACATAAAACCACCACTCATATTTGCTTCGGAAATCCCATTTCCAAACACTGAAATGGCTATCAAAAACAAAATAAGGATTACCACTATCCTTAACACACTCTCACTCTCCTGACACTGATGATATAATAATTCTAATCTTTTTCCCATCTTTTTGAGATGGTTTATAAGACTCCATTGTATCAGCAATAAAGGAGGAGAAGCATTGTGGGACTTGGCTGGTTAGATGTCAAAGAAATTTCCTTTAATTGGTTGCTTATGCTTGAAAAAGAGCATGTTCTTTGGATTTCCAGTGGCTGTGAAATTGAAAGCGATCTTGGAACTGCACTTGCGGCAAATCCCTCTGTGAAATGGTATTTCTGCAATCTTGTTCCTGAAAGGCGAGAGTTCTTTGAAAAAATCACTCAAGGGAAAAATCCTTCTCGAAAAGAAGCAAGAAAAGCGGAAATTGCCGTAATGGAAGCCATAAATGACTGGGTTGTGTATATCATCAAACCTGAACGCTATGATGAGCTTGCATTTTTGAATTGGGATGATTCTGAACTAACTTCAATAGTTGATTTTTTTGGTAAAAGAGTGCTTGATATAGGGGCTGGAACCGGAAGGTTAACCTTTGTGGCAACAAAGAAAGCGAAAGCGGTTTATGCTGTCGAGCCGGTCACAAACCTCAGAAGATACCTGAAAGAAAAGGCGGAAAAACTCGATGTAAACAACTTGTATGTATGTGATGGCATACTTACAGACATTCCCTTTGAAAGTGATTTTTTTGATATTACCATGGGCGGACATGTCTTCGGTGATGAACCACAAAAGGAATATTCAGAGATGCTCAGGGTTACGAAACCCGGTGGTCAAATTGTACTTTTTCCCGGGAACAACGATAGAGACAATGAGATCCACAAATTCCTCGTTTCGCAAAATTTCAGTTGGAAAAGATTTGAAGAACCCGGAGATGGTGTCAAAAGAGCTTACTGGAAAAAAATATAGATTCACTCAATGGTGCAAACCTGAAAACCGTAGTCAAATTTATCTCCGTGATTCATCCAAAGAACGAGTATGTTGTTACCGTATAATGGATATACACCTGCAATCATAATCAAGCTGGTCTCGTCGAGTCTTAAAAGTGTCGAGCTTTCAGATCCATCTGTTTTCATAGCCTTCAACTCAAAACCTTCTCCGAAAACAAACCATTTGCCACCTGGCAAGACAGCGCAAGCATAACCATCAAAAAGGCTTTGGTAGGTGTTCAAAGAATCTTTTTGAGCATCATATACATTGACCCTGTTGTTTTCATCTATGAAAAACGCCATGTCCGTTCCGGGTATCCATTGAAGTACTTTATCTTTATAGCTTTTACCAATGATTTTGTATGAAGCATCATCTGATTTCAGCAGATAAATCTTCCCGGAAAGCTCCCGGGCAAGAACGAATTCACCCGATGGGCTTGACCCGTATAAAGCAACTCCCGTTATGGTAGTGATTGATTTGCGTTTAGTGTTTCCACTATTAGTTATCACCATTCCTTCACCATCATAGGAATATATATAGAGTTCGTTATCTGCTGTCCAGCAGAAGTTGTACTGACCATTGGAAATGAGTTCCATGGCTTCTGAAGGCAGAGCCAGTTGTTCAAATTCGTGAGTTCTCAAATTGTAAAGCCTGAATCGTTCAACCGCGCTTGTGTTTGCTTGAAGCTCTATCAACAGTTTTTCACCACTGGGAGATAACCCGAACCGATATGCTGGATATCCTTTGTTCATTACATCGAGCCATACAATCTCACCATGAATGAGTTTGGTTGGTTTTTCTATCGGACGAAATGACTCGTTCATTTTCAAAGGTTGTGTGCCTATTTTTGCTTCTCTAATTACCATATTCTCGATTTTTCTTTTGATTTCCTCTTCTAGTGCGGAATACCAAAATCCAGCATCAACACCATAACCCTTGATTGTTTCTATAGCCTTTTTGTGGGCTTCATCGAGTATGCTTATTAATTCTTCTTTTCTTTCACGAGTAATGAAATTACCTTTAGCTATTATCATCTCAATTTCTGGCTCAATATCATTCAAATATTCTTCTATTACTTTGTTTGCTTCTTTTGCAGC
>QNAR01000152.1 GCA_003643975.1 Thermotogae bacterium
TAAAGCATGAATTACAGAAGGAATGTAATGATAATAGATTCCAGCACCGCGGAAGACCGCTACTTCATTTAAATTGAGGTTTTTTTGGGCCAGGGTTTTCAGTTCACGTGCCACGCTGAACTCATCAGAGCTATCGGGCAACGCCATATCGAAATCGAAGACTCGCGGAACATCGCTGAAAAGGGCTTCAACACTCTTCACACCTATGGTTTCAAGCATTTTTTGTATTTCGGCATCTGTATGCGGTATGTATGAAAAGTGGCTCATTTTAGGCCTCCTCTTCTTCACAGAACTTTTTATACTCCTCCTCGTCCATCAGTCCATCAAGTTCAGCGGGGTCACTGAATTCCATTTTAAAGATCCAGCCGCTTTTTTCAGCATCACTGTTTATAGTTTCCGGGGCGGCGTCTAATTCTTCATTGACTTCAAGGATTTTCCCGGAAAGAGGGGCATAAACATCACTTGCAGCCTTTACGGACTCTACCGAGCAAATCGTTTCGCCTTTGGAAATTTCTTTTCCAACTTCGGGAAGTTCTACATAAACGATGTCTCCAAGATGCTCCTGAGCGTAATTAGATATACCTACCGTTGCCACATTTCCTTCAACAAGAACCCATTCATGAGTTTTTGCGTATTTTTTCATGTTACTCCTCCTTTCGGTTTTTCAGGCCTTTGATTTAACTGAACCTCTATAAAAAGGTGTTTTTATTACCTGTGCTTTAACCAGTTTGTTCCTGATTTTGACAAACACTTCGGTTCCGGTTTTCCAGTAGCCCTTTTTCAAATAAGCCAGTGCGAGTCTTTTTCCGGTTGAAGGGGAAAGCATGCCACTGCTCACCCAGCCGATATTCTCGTCGCCGGCGAAAATTTCATATCCATGCCTGGCTATTCCTTTATCGATTATTTCTATGCCTCTGAGTCTCTTCTCAAGACCCTCTTCACGCTGTTCAATCAAAGCCTGCCGTCCATAGAATTCTTTCTCAAATTTTACAGCCCATTTTAGCCCTGCTTCAAGGGGGGTGATCTCATCTGTGAGTTCATTTCCATACAGCATATAACAGGCTTCAAACCTAAGAAGGTCTCTTGCACCAAGACCTGCTGGTTTTACGCCATAAGGAGTCCCAATTTCGAGAATTTTCCTCCATAGGGGAACGGCAGCTTCTGTGTCTACATATAGTTCGAAGCCGTCTTCGCCTGTATACCCTGTTCTGGAAACCAGGCAATCGATTCCATTTACTTTCCCATGAATAAAATGGTAAAAGGGAATTTCATCAAGCTTTACCTGTGAAATTTCTTTGAGGATTTCCTCAGCTTTTGGCCCCTGAAAGGCAAGCTGGGCTGTTTTGTTTGAGATGTTATCCAATGTAATGGAAAAGTCCCTATCCTTTGCCCTTTCAAGAACCCAGTTGAAATCTTTATCGATATTTGAAGCGTTTACAACTAGCAACACTTCACTGTTACTGATTCTATAAACCAGTAGATCGTCAACCACGCCACCTTTTTCATTGCACATTGGCGTGTAACAAATCTCACCATTTTTAAGGGTGGAAACGGAGTTTGTAACCAGATAATCTGCAAAGGCAATTGTATCTTTACCTTTAACTGAGATTTCACCCATGTGTGATACGTCAAAAAGCCCCGCCATAGTTCTTACAGCCCTGTGCTCTTCCATTATTGACTCGTATTGCACAGGCATATCCCAGCCGCCAAATTCGACCATTCGTCCACCAAGCCGGAGGTGTTCCTGATAAAGAGGCGTTCTTTTAAGGTCTCCCATTTGCTGTTACTCCTTTCCCTTATATTCTTCAAGAATCTTCTTTGCTTTTTCCAGCATTTCATCAGGCACAAGTATGTCCGTAAGCGAACCTTCACCAAAGTAAATCGTATCAGTGTAAACAATGTGCGAAGGTCTCAATTCCACTTCAATGCCTTCGTTTTCGAGAATGCCTTTAATCAGCTCTGCTTCATGGCGCTGAATAGCTTCTTTGAGCTTTTTCATGGCTTTCACCTCGCTTCCGATTAATTATAGCACCGACTGACAAGCTTCGTTAATCAACATAAAGTCTCAGCTTAAATGAGATATGGCGATTAATGTGCTATAATCGCGCCGGATTTAACTTTACTTTGGTATGCTCAGGAGGTCGATGGCATGGTAAAGAAAATTGCAATACTTACAAGCGGTGGTGATGCACCCGGAATGAACGCCGCGGTTCGTTCGACTGTGAGAACAGCGGTAACTGAAGGCTATGAAGTGATTGGCATAAAACGGGGTTATTCCGGTCTTTTGGATGAAGATATGTTTGAAATGAATTATTCTTCGGTCGGCGGTATTATGGAAAGAGGTGGGACTATTCTTCAGACTTCGCGTTGCGACGAATTCAAAACAGAACAAGGACGTAAAAAAGCCGCCGAAATAATTAAAAAGCACGGGATAGATGCTCTTGTAGTGGTAGGAGGCGAAGGTAGCCTTACAGGCGCCATGTTATTAATGGAAGAAACAGGCATTCCTTCAGTTGGTATTCCAGGAACAATAGACAATGACATAGCCCACACGGATATGTGTATAGGCGTTGATACTTGTTTGAATACCTGTGTCGAGAATATACAGAAGCTAAAAGATACTGCATCTTCTCATGAAAGGGCCTTTGTAGTTGAAGTTATGGGTAGAAGTTCTGGTTATGTGGCTTTAAATGCGGGGATCGCCACAGGCGCTGAAGCCATAATAATTCCAGAAAGGCCTGTAGATTACGAAGCAATAGCGGAGAAAATCTGGAATGAAAGGAAAAGGGGAAAAATTAATTGTATTATAGTCGTAGCCGAGGGTGCTGCAAGTGCCTATACCGTTGCAAGACATATGGAACATAGAATCGGTTATGAAACACGAATCACTATTCTCGGTCACGTTCAAAGAGGCGGTTCCCCCACGGCTTTTGACAGGATACTCGCTTCTCGCATGGGATACGAAGCGGTCCAATCGATAAAGGATGGCGAATTCGGTGTAATGCTTGCTCTCCAATCAGGTAAAATGGCTCGTGTCCCATATTCAAAAGTTCTCTCTGAGAAAAAAGTACTGGACGAAACTCTCTTAAAAATGGCAGCGATTCTTTCCTGATTCGAGGTGGTATTTGTGCGAAAGACCAAAATTGTCTGTACCATAGGCCCTGCTACGGAATCTCCAGAGATGATCAGAAAACTCATTCTTTCGGGCATGAATGTTGCGCGGCTCAACACTTCTCATGACACCCCTGAACATCACAGAGAAAGAATTCGCAGCATAAAAAGCATAAGGGATGAACTGGGTATCCCGGTTGCAATATTGCTTGACCTTTCAGGTCCCAAGCTCAGAACGGGCATGTTCAAGGAAGACATCGTGTCTTTGCACAAAGGACAGCAATTCTTTCTGACTACCGAGAAAATTGTGGGAGACAGCAGGGGCGTAAGCGTTAATTATTCTCTTTTGCCCCGAGAAGTGAAACCCGAGGACATCATCTTGCTCAACGATGGAAAAGTGAAGCTCAAGGTTCTCGAAACCTCAGAAACCCGTATTATGACAGAGGTCTTGAATGATGCCGATATCACTCATCACCGTGGAATAAATTTACCGGGAATAGATCTCAGTATAGCTGCTGTAACAGAGAAGGATGAAGCTTATATAAAACTCGGTGTTGAGGAAGGCGTGGACTTTTTCGCCCTTTCCTTTGTGAGAAAGCCGGAAGATGTTCAAAAAGCCAGGAAAATTATAGTAGGTTGTGGCGCTGCCGTACCTATTATTTCAAAAATCGAAACTTCCCAAGCACTATCGAAAATAAACGAAATTGCCGAAGTGAGCGATGGCCTTATGGTAGCCAGAGGGGATCTGGGAGTTGAGATCCCTGTTGAGGAAGTTCCAATAGCGCAGAAAAAAATCATCAAAGCAGGAAACAGGCATAGAATACCCGTTATTACCGCCACTCAAATGCTGGAATCCATGATTGAAAATCCAACACCGACCAGAGCAGAAACAACTGATATTTCAAATGCCATTCTCGATGGCACCGATGCAATCATGCTTTCAGCTGAGACCTCCATTGGAAAATATCCCATCGAAGCCGTATGTGTAATGAACAAAACAGCTATATCTACGGAAAGCTATCTTCAAGGAAATCCCCATATACTTCAATGGACCAGGCGTGACGTTGATACCGATGATCACACCGATGCCATTTGCAGAGCCGCTTGGGATATAAGTGAAACTTTGATGGTTAAACTGATAGTTTCCTCAACATATTCCGGGCACACTGCCATCAACGTTTCAGGTTTTAGACCGAGATCTATAATTCTCGCCGTTACACCTAACAATAGGACTTATTACCGGCTCTCTCTGGTATGGGGAGTACTGCCGCTTTATCAGGAAATTGGCACCTCCATAGATGAAATGGTGGAAACAGCGGGAAAAAAGGCGCGTGAAATGGAACTGATCAAAGAGGGTGACCACTTTATAATTACCGCCGGAGTGCCATTGGGAGTAGCGCATTCTACAAACATGCTCAAATTGGAAAAGGCATGAGTAACTAACAAATTGATATAAAAAACAAAGTTTTTTCACTATAACCACAAATATTCCGGTGTA
>QNAR01000153.1 GCA_003643975.1 Thermotogae bacterium
ACCCCAAGCTGGCAGACTAAGGCAATTTCATCAAATTGGTATAGAAACTCTCGGTTCTTCACATCCCACAGCAGATTATGAGGTAATAGAATTTGCCATGAGCCTTCTGAAAAGGTTGAAAATAGATGATGCGAAACTCTACATAAACACGGTAGGGTGCGAAAAATGTCGCCCGAATTACAAGCAAGCTCTCAGAGATTTTTATGCTGATAAAATCGACGGGCTTTGTACAGACTGTAAAAGACGTTATGATACCAACATAATGCGCCTTCTCGACTGCAAGGTTGATAGCGAAGTGGCCGCTAAAGCACCATCCATCCATTCATATCTCTGCGATGAATGTTCAAAGCACTTTAACGAACTTCAAGAATTACTGAAGGCAAATAACATAGATTTTGAGATAGATTCCAGATTAGTCAGAGGACTTGACTACTATACAAAAACGGCATTTGAAATAAGGGCCGAATCGTTGGGGAGTCAAAACCAGATAATCGGTGGTGGACGTTACGACGGCCTCGTTGAATATATTGGCGGGAAAGCTATCCCGGCTGTTGGTTTCGCAGCGGGGATTGAAAGAATAATAATGGTGCTGAGAAGTATGGGTATCAAACCTGAGACAGAAGAAATCGCTTCTGTTGCCGTTTTGCCTATGTTAGAAAATGCTTTTACCCTTGCTTTTGAATATGCGAGACGTCTCAGGAAGAGGAATATCTCCGTTTTCGTAGATGTAATGGAACGCAACCTCAGAAACAGATTAAAACATGCCTCAAGAATAGGGACAAAAATAGTTGTTATTATCGGAGAAGAAGAGATCGAGAAAAACCTTGCCACAGTAAAAGTTCTGGATACGGGTTCTCAGTTCAAAGTAGATGGCGATTTTATGGCGAGCTTTGTCGAGGAAAAATTAATGGAATTATAGGATTTAAGGTTGTCTCATAAAGAAAATCAAAAATAATGGTCGATTTTCGCATATATCCACTTGTAATCACCTCTCATGCTGTGATATTATATAATATAGCTTGTAATAGCTTGGCATGGGAGGGATTATTATGGACCAAAGCAAACTAAAAGAGTTTCTCGATTCCTCGCCCAGTATTCAGGAAATAAGAAAGTTCGCTAAAATGCTGGGATTGAGGATCAAACGCACTATGAAAAAGCGCGATTTATTGAAGCTACTAAAAAAAGAGCTGGAAACGTTAGAAATTACTTCGTCTGTTACCTCATCACAGCATAATGGTGAAGAACGGCTTCATCCTTCACTACCAATGGACTTTGATCTTCCCAGCAGTTATGGAAAAGACCGTCTTGTTCTCCTTCCTGTAAATCCACGATGGATTCATGCATATTGGGATTTTTCCTCTAACTCGAGACAAAAGCTTCTTGCAAGTGAAGCTATATTGAGACTTTACGATGTTACAAACATCATTTTTGATGGCAACAACGCTCATAGAATAAAGGAAATGCGTATCTCAGCTTGTGAAGGAAATTGGTATTTCGAAGTTGATTTTTCAGATGCCGATTATCTGGCTGAAATAGGTT
Organism: Thermotogae bacterium; assembly: GCA_003643975.1. Lineage (GTDB taxonomy): Bacteria > Thermotogota > Thermotogae > Petrotogales > Kosmotogaceae > Kosmotoga_B. The sequence goes on from QNAR01000153.1 coordinate 1,540, forward strand.
ACTATGAATCAGGTAAATTCTTTCCTTTGTTCCGCTCCAATCTTGTGAGGACACCCTCTGATCATCCAAAATTTACTGAAAGGGAAAAATGGATTGATCTCTCTACACGAAAAGCAAAGGTAATTGTTGTAGGCAATGGTGAAAAACATTTTTCTGAAAAGAACATCGGTACACTTACTACCAGTTTCATGAATCCTTCATCGGAAAAATTTGTGAAATATTTGGAAACTCATATGAGTGGTGGTGCTATGCATGAGTAATGGATATTTTGTCCTTACACTTCATGCTCATTTACCTTATATCAACCACCCGGATTTTTCTGAATTCATGGAAGAAAAATGGCTCTTTGAAGCCATAAATGAAACTTATCTGCCTTTATTGAGGGTTTTCAAGAGGTTAAAGTCGGACCATATCCCCTTTAAAGTCACCATGAGTATTACCCCACCACTTATGGAAATGCTTTCTAACCCTGATTTGAAAAGAAAATATCTCTCCCATCTCACCAAGCTCATTGAACTCTCAGAAAAGGAAGTAAAGAGGACTGCCGCAGAACATCCCAAAAAGCACAAAATGGCGAAATTCTATCTTGATGACTTTAAAGCACTGAAGGAATTATACGAATCGATAAATGGAGATATTGTTTCGGCTTTTATGGAATTCCAACGCAGTGGAAATCTTGAAATAATTACATGCAATGCGACACACGGCTTTTTGCCCTTGATGGCAAGATACCCGGAAGCGGTTAATGCGCAGATTAAGATAGGTATCGAGACATATCGAAGTCATACAGGAATCTTGCCAAAAGGGATTTGGCTCGCTGAATGCGGTTACACCCCCGGAGTAGATGAGTTTTTGAGAAAACACGATCTTTCTTTCTTCTTTGTAGATTCACACGCTTTATGGTTTTCCGATCCAGCTGCAAGATATGGGGTATATAGGCCTGTGATTACTCCTTCAGGTGTTTTCGCCTTTGCGAGAGATCCTGAATCCAGCCAGCAGGTTTGGAGCGCCGAAATTGGATATCCCGGCGATAGCCGATACAGAGAATTTTACAGAGATGTTGGCTTTGATCGCGAAGACTGGTATGTTGCACCGTATGTTGACCCAAGTGGTGAAAGGCACAACACAGGAATCAAGTACCACAAGATAACATCTAAGAAAGTGAGTCTAAACCAAAAGGATTATTACGATATTGACGAAGCTATGCAGGCAGTAAAGGAGCATGCACATGACTTTGCCATGAAAAAGAAGGAACAGGTACAAAGGCTTTTTGAAACCCTTGGAGGAATAGAACCAGTTATTGTTGCACCTTTTGATGCGGAACTCTATGGTCACTGGTGGTTTGAAGGGCCATATTTCATTGAGGAATTTTTCAGAGCCATTGTTGATATAAAGGAGCTAAATCCCGCAACACCACCCGAGGTGATCAATGCTATTGACATAGTACAAGAAGTCACCCCGGCTGCCTCTACCTGGGGCGCCAACGGCTATAACGAAGTATGGTTGAACGGGAAAAACGATTGGATTTACCGTCATCTTGATGAAATGATAGAGAAGATGATCAAACTGGCAAGAGAATACTACAAAGAAAAAGACACATTGAAGATCAGAGCCCTGAACCAAATGGCACGGGAGTTGCTTTTAGCTCAATCCAGCGACTGGGCTTTCATTATAACAACAGGAACCACAGTAGAATATGCGGCAAACAGGACAAAAACGCACATCAAAAGGTTCAACGACCTGTTCGAAAAACTCCACAGCAATAGTCTTGACCCAAAAGAATTGGAGACATTGGAGTGGGTAGATGGAATATTCAAAGATATTGATTACAGAATATATGCGGGCTAACTGGTTGATTGTATGAAAATATTGTTGGATATTAACCGGCAGATTTTTGTAATACAAGTCAAACACTTTGATTTTTTTAGCTTTAGCTGTGATATAATTTAATATTGTCAGGGGGAGGTGGCTGTATGCCTCCCCTTATTGGTTGATATAGTAGATATCACGGTGAGTGGAGGGAGAATTGATGCACAGAAGACATTGGCTCAGAAAAATCCAAGTCCCAGTTATCTGGGCAATCGCTGTACTTTTCGCGGCGGGTGTTATATGGTGGTCAGTAGCCACTTTCATGTCATCAGGTGGAAAGGCTAGGCCAAACTCTACAAATGCAAACATCAAGATCGAGGATACAGTGGCTTACCTGACAAAAGCTGGATCACCTCTTGATGATGAAAGATATTGGATCACTTACACAGAGTTTTCAGGCGATGTTCAGGACTCTCTAAACAGCCTGAAAAAGCAGGGTATTGTACTTGACCCATATTTTGGCGATTCACAGCGCCCAAGCGAGATAGATTACAGGTATAGTATCCTCATGAACCTCGTGGATCAGAAGATACTAAGTTACTATGCTCTGAATAAGGGAATATATCCCACGAATGAAGAGTTAAATGCCAAAGTAGACGAAATTGTAAACCAATACGCTTCCGATGAGCAATACAAACTTCAAATAGAGCAACTATATGGTTCCATAGATGCCTTCAGGGAACTGGTTGAAAAATACGTTGCAAATGATTTGTTGAGGGCAAAAATCATACAAGATGTTTTCCCAAACATTGATAACGATGTGAAGCAGTATTTCGACGAAAACAAAGATGAAATAAAAGACAAATATGAAAAAGTTGATGCGAGCCATATACTCGTTGACTCTGAAGCCAGCGCAACGGAAATAAAAAATATGATCGAAAGCGGTAAAATTTCCTTCTCTGAAGCGGCCAGTGAGTTCTCCATAGATACACAATCGGCGGCCCTTGGAGGAAGTCTTGGAAGTTTTGGGCACGGGCAAATGGTTCCTGAATTTGAACAAGCTGCTTTCAGTGCAACGCCAGGAGTTATCGTGGGTCCGGTGAAATCGGAATACGGATATCACCTCATAGAAGTGGCCACCAAAACGACTTTCGATACCTACGATGAGCTGGTGAAGAGTTCTGTTTATGATCAGGTAAAAAGCGATTACCAGAACCAGGAGTTCACCAACTGGC
>QNAR01000154.1 GCA_003643975.1 Thermotogae bacterium
ATAGGAGCTTATTTGCTCAACCCAGATTCCAGGCGTTTCAATCTCGATGACCTTGCCCTGAAATATCTGGGATATAGAACGCAAACCTTTGAAGAGCTTATGGAAAAGAATAGGATAGGCGACGATTTCTCGAAGATATCTCCCATGGAAGCGGCTCATTATTCAATAGAAGACGCAGATGTGGCTTTGAGATTATATAAAGTTCTCTCAAATAAGCTATATGAAACCGGCCTTGACAGGGTAATGCAGGAAATAGAAATGAAACTGATTCCTGTTTTGGCTGATCTGGAGCTCAACGGCGTTTTTGTGGACACCGATAAGCTGAAGGAGCTTTCAAGAGATTACCAGGAAAAGCTGGATAGCCTATTGAAGGAGCTTTTCGAGCTTACCGGGGAGAGATTCAATCCCAATTCTCCTTCTCAGGTTTCAAGGGTTCTTTTTGAGAGGTTGAAGTTAACTCCGCCTAAAAAAACCAAACAAGGTGCCTTTTCTACAAGCGCTGATGTATTGGAATCACTTGCAAATGAACATCCCGTTGCTGAAAAATTGCTCGAGTACAGGAAGTACCAGAAACTCAAATCAACCTATCTTGACACATTGCCAAGACTCGTCAATCCGGTTACTGGCAGAATCCATGCCAGTTTCCATCAGACGGGTACTGGAACAGGTCGGCTGTCCAGCAGCAATCCGAACGTCCAGAATCTTCCAATAAAAGACGACGCCGGGAAAGAAATCAGGCGCTGCATCGTTCCCCAGAAAAAGGGCTGGAAAATTGTCAGTGCTGATTACTCGCAGATAGAACTCCGTGTGCTCGCTCATTGTAGCGGTGATGAGCAGCTTATCGAAGCTTTCAAACATGAGGAAGATATCCATTCTTTGACAGCTTCGCGGCTTTATGGAATTTCTCAGGATTCGGTTACTGATGAAATGAGAAAAGTCGGAAAGATGGTGAATTTCGCAATCATATATGGTATCTCGCCTTTTGGGCTTGCTAAGAGGTTGAAAATTTCCTCAAAAATCGCTGAAAATATGATTTCCAATTACTTTAGCGCTTACCCTGGAGTGAGAAAGTACATCCATGAAACCATTGAAAAAGCCAGGGAAAAAGGATATGTGACCACTCTTTTTGGCCGAAGACGAGAGATTCCACATTTTCGTACAAGAAACAAAACACGGATACAGGAAGGCGAGAGGATAGCAGTCAACACGCCAATTCAGGGGACAGCGGCTGACATAATGAAAATAGCGATGATCAAAGTGGACGAGCTTGTTAAAGAAGCGGGGCTTAAAGGATTCGCAATCTTACAGGTACATGATGAACTTGTTTTTGAAGTCCCGGAAACAGAGGTTGATAAGATCTGTGATATCCTCCGAAAAGGTATGACTGAGGGGCTTGATTTAAAAGTACCTCTGAAAATTGATATAAGCATCGCGGACTATTGGGCATGAAGTGATAGATATGAAAAAAAACCCATTAAATTTTAAAGAGTTGGGTATGCTGAACATCGTTTTTCAGTTTGGCATAGTGGTGGTGTCAAATGTTTTTGTTGGCGGTCTCATTGGCTATCTATTGATGAAGTACGCTGGCATGGGGAAATTTTGGCTAATACTTTTTCTCATGCTTGGGATCTTTTCCGGATTGTATCAAGGCATCAGGTATTTACTGAAAGAAGCTGAAAAATATGAAAAAACTGATAAAAATGGCGATAAAGGAAACCACAGCTCTGGCAATTCTAGCACTAGTTGAAATAATCGTACTTTTTCCCTTTATAAAAACCGCAGTGCTGGGAATTCTTTATGGAAGCGCTTTTTCCATTTTAGGCTGGTGGTTGATGGTAAAAGATGTAAAATCATTTGCTGAAAAAGGGTCTTTATTTAAATTCGGTTTCCTGTTAAGATATTTCTTGTATGCAGTTGGTATGGGAACAGCGATTTTCTATGGAAAGCTCTTTTTTGCTGGAACCGCGCTAGGGATATTGAATCTCAAGCTTTCGCTCTATATTTTTGGGAGGTGGTTGGGTGAAAATACAACTAACCAAATTTGATAAAATCCTTCTTGGCTTTATCGTAGCAGGTTATCTGGCAATTTTGGTTTACATATTCGCCACAGGTTATCATTTCCCAAAACTGGGCGACGATGTTGGACAAAGATGGATTTATCAGCTTCCATTTGGCAATTCCCTGCTGAGTAGAGTAAACCCAATGACCATTTTTATGAGCTGGGCTATAATGATTGGTTTGATTACATTTGCTGCTTCAATAAAGGTATTTACAGTAATTCCTGGTAAAAAGCAGAGTTTGATTGAAATGCTTCTTGATTATCTGTTAGGGCTGACAAAAGACGCTGTCCAAAAGGAAGAATTCGTAAGACCAACTTTTAATATAGCCGCTACGCTTTTTTTATTTATCTTCATAGCGAATGTTATAAGTGGAATTCCTGGAATTCAGGCGGTCCCAAGGAATGGAGGAGTAGTGTTCACAATTTTCGAAGACACCTGGTACACCCCTACCTCTGATTTGAATACGAACGCTACTTTTGCGGTCATGGTATTGATAATTAGCCATGCTTTTGCGATAAAAGCTAAAGGGTTTGGAAAATGGCTAAAAGGATTTTTCGAGCCTTTTCCCATCATGTTTCCAATGAACCTCATAGGAGAACTTGCAAAACCAGTTTCGCATTCTTTGAGGTTATTCGGGAATATCATGGGTGGTGGTTTGCTGGTTCTGATTATCAGCTATCTCACCAAGTATTTTCTTATGCCAACGTTTTTATGGGGATTTTTTGGAATCTTTGTAGGCTCTATTCAGGCTCTTGTTTTTACTATTCTCGCGATTGCATATATTGGTTCAGTAATAGAATAATTTTATTCATAAGGAGGTCTGTGTATGGAACTCGGTGATGCATTAGTGCAGCTCGGAAAATTCATTGGCGCGGGACTTGCGATGGGTATTGGGGCCATTGGACCTGGTGTTGGTGAAGGTAACATTGGGGCTAAAGCCATGGAAGCGATGGCAAGGCAACCCGAGTTGATAGGCACTCTTACCACTAGGATGCTGCTTGCAATGGCAGTTACTGAATCAACAGGGCTCTATTCATTGGTCATTGCTTTCATGATATTGCTGGTGGGTTAAACCACCCACCCCGAAAGAAGGGGGTAGAAATATGATCGAATTAAATCTCACATCACTGATACAGTTGATGAATTTTTTGGTCCTGTTTTTTGTTCTTAAAAAGCTTCTTTTTGATAGGTTCTTTGATATTATTGCTAAAAGGCAAGAAATAGTGAAAAGCGAACTAAAAAAAGCCGAATCCTTGAGAGAAGAAGCGGAAAAATACAAGGAAGAACATCAAAAAGAACTCTCGGAAGCTCATGAAAAGGCTGCCGCTATTGTTGCTACCGCCGAAAAACAGGCTGAGAAAATTCTTTTGGAGGCAAAGGACAAGGCAAAAGCGGAAGCCAGCCGCATTGTAACAATGGCTGAGGCTCAAATGGCGCAAGAAAGAGAAAAAGCCATGAGTGAAATTCAAGGCGTAGTTATTGCAACTGCTGTTGAAATAGCACTTAGGGTTTTAGGCAAAGAAATGGATGAGGAAGCCCGAAGACAATACACCAAAAAGGTAATGGAAAATCTGGGTGATAGGGAATGAGGTACTCTCCAACCGTTGCATATAGGTACGCTAAAGCCCTTTTTTTGGGTGCAGGGCCGCAAAGTGACGAACTAGTTCGAACTTTGAGCGTAGCTGCCAAATTGGTTGAGAACCCAACAGTTAGAGAAGTAATACTTGATCCTACTTTATCAAGAAAAAAGGCTTCCCAAATTATGTCTAAATTACTCCCCGAGGCACCCAAAATAATTGTGCGATTTATAGAAATCCTTGCAGAGAAGCGCCGATTAGCTTATTTGCCTTACATTCTCGAAAGTTATAGAGCATTAATCGCAGAGGCAAAGCGTGAAATCGAAGTGGATGTCGAAACAGCTATAGAGCTTTCAAGTGTAGAATACAGGATCCTCAGGAAATTTATATTCAACAAAACTGGAATGGAACCGAGCTTTAAAATACGAACCAATCCCAGACTTATTGCTGGGATGATTTTACGTTTCGGAGATAGAGTAGTTGACATGAGTATATCAGGAAGGCTTAAAAGAATCAAACAAGGTATTGGTAGCTAAAATGAACCACTGGAGGTGGTTGAGTGAAGATCAGTCCCTCGGAAATCACGAGAATTATTGAAACCCAAATCAAAGGTATAGACAAAGAAATTGACTATTTTGAATCCGGGAAAGTCATACAAATTGGTGATGGAATTGCCCGGGTTTACGGGTTGAAGGGCGTCATGTCCAGTGAACTTGTTGTTTTTGAAAATGGTGTTTATGGCATGGCCCTCAACCTGGAAGAAGACAATGTTGGGGTTGTCATCCTTGGTGAATATAAGGACATCAAAGAAGGAGATCTCGTAAAGAGAACCGGAAGGATAATGCAAATACCGGTAGGTATGGATTTACTTGGTAGAGTGGTAAATCCCCTTGGAATCCCAATAGATGCCAAAGATCCAATTAGTGTAAAAGATTA
>QNAR01000155.1 GCA_003643975.1 Thermotogae bacterium
AAAATTCCGCTGCTTCAGTCGCGGCTTTGAGGTCCATCACTTCAGACTCCTCTATCAAAGGATATATGAAAAAGCACTGATGCCCCTGTGCCACTTCTTCTCGTACAAAGGCATAAAGCTCTGAAAGCCTGTTTTCCGTTATTATCATGGTTCTAACTGGGGCTCTCCCGGGCGGCATTTCACGGATAGTAGAGACATCCAAATCTCCGTATGCTGTAAGAGCAAGAGTTCGTGGAATAGGAGTTGCGGTCATCACAAGGGTGTCCACCATTGTTCCTTTGGTCATAAGAGCTTCTCTCTGTTTAACCCCAAATCTGTGCTGTTCGTCAACGATCACAAGACCGAGATCCTTGAAATTCACATTTTCCTGGATGAGCGCGTGAGTTCCTATCACCACATCGATTTCACCAAGTGCAAGCTGTTTCTTAACCCGATCTTGCTCGCTTTTTTTCATAGAACCAACCAAGAGTCCAACTTTTACACCAACATGATCCAATTCTTTATGCAATTTTTCATATTGCTGGATCGCAAGAACAGACGTGGGAACCATCATGGCACTCTGATAACCAGCTTCGAAATTATCTATAATGGCCAATTCTGCTACAAAAGTTTTTCCAGATCCCACGTCTCCCTGAAGCATTCTGTTCATTGGCGTTGAGGCCTTCAAATCCTCTTTAATCTCTTCATAGACCTTGAGCTGATCCGCTGTGGGCTTAAAAGAGCGACTTTCAATAAATCGTCTGGAAAGTTCTCCGACTATTTGTTTGCTGATTCCCAGATCTTTTTTCTTCATTTTCGCTCTGTTGTGCAAAAGCGCCACTTCAAAGAGAAAGAGCTCTTCATAGGAAAGCCTTTCGCGGGCTTTATCGGCTTCATACAGGCTTTTTGGGAAATGCACAGCCAGCATTGCGTGCTCTCTGGGAAGAAGATCTCGTTTCTCCAATATTGACTGTGGGATAAATTCTCTAAAGGTTCCCACCACGGAGATGTTTTTGCGGATAATGCGCCTCATTATTCTTTGAGTTAGCCCGCTGGTTAAACTGTACACAGGAAGTATTTCTCGTTTCGGTTCACCGGTGATTTCCTCAATTTCGGGGGTGTTGATTTCATAAGGACCAAAGCTGTTTTTCTTTGGAACACCCGTAATGAGGTATTTCGCTCCTTTTTTTAAATATCTCGTTATATATTCCTGATTAAACCATTTCAACAGAATCTGACCAAAGCCATCTGAAACAACGGCGGTGATGATCACGTAATCCTTCACTCGCTTGACAGAATAATTCAAAAGTTCCGCCATCACGGTGACTTTTTCATCCTGACGTAAGGATGAGAGAGGTATGATTTTTCTTCTATCTTCGTAATCCCTCGGTAACCACCAGAGAAGCTCTTTTATCTTTTCTATCCCGAACTTGTGCAATAGCTTTGCGCGGTTCTCTCCAACACCCTTTGCAAACTTCACACTGGCTTCGGGATTTATCCTGTTTTGCTTTAATGCTTCAATTTCTTCTGATCCGGTTAGAAGAAAGACATTACGCATTTTATGGATCATCTTAAAGCCATTTTCTACCCGTTTTCGTTGCCTCTCGGGGGGCAATTTTTGAAGCACAGAGTAATAGCGGAGAAAAGGCAGGAGGTATTCCTTTAAATGCGGAAAGCACTTGAATTCTTCGGTATCGATATACCGAACAAGCCTGTTCAGCTCATTGAAAAGGGCTGACGGAGGGAGTTTGTTTTTAAGAAAGTCTTCAAGCTGTTCCTCGCAAAGGACAAGGAACTCTTCAAAAAGCATCTTAACCTCCAAAATTCAAATACATCAAATTCGCTATTCACTGTATATTTCCCTGATTCTATCATTGGAAATTTCTACATACCATTTTTTGCCATCTTTATAAGTCCTGATGGTATACCCGTTTAATTCAAGGGTTACAGCCTCTTCATGGTTCTTCGAAAAGTTCAGCACCTTAAGTGCTGAATCAACAGTTATAAGCTTTTTTGCGTTTTCAAGCCTTAAGCGCACAACAGCACTTGACTCTTTTATCAGGCTTAGAGAGTAAGTGCTCATCAAGGCAAGAAGTATTAACATCAGCAACGAAACACCGAATACTGTTGAATTACCCTTCTTCCTTTTGCACATAACCTATATAGGGAAGGTTTCTGTAGAATTCATCGTAATCCAACCCGTAACCGATTACGAACTTGTCATCTATCTTTTTCCCGACAAAATCGATTTCCACACCGTGTTCATGGATAGTTTTTTCAAGCAGAGAAACCAATTTCACATCGGCAGGGCGCTGTTTCCAAATATAGTTGATGATATACCTGAGTGTGTTTCCTGTGTCAACGATGTCCTCAACAAGAAGCACATACTTGCCCGTCAACGATTCATCTACCCAGGTCTTAACACGCACTTTCCCGGTGGTGGTCATGCCAGAATAGCTCGAAACATGAACGAAGTTATACCTTATTTTCAAATCGATTTCCTTCAGCAAATCGCTGTAGAAATGAACTGACCCCTTCAAAATACACACTGCCGTTATTTCATCGGTTAGGGGGGAATAGTATGCTGATATTTCCTCTGCGAGCCTTTTGACAGTTCTTTCTATTTCCTCCTTTGAAAATAGAACCTTCAATTTGGAGGGTTCTATGTCCATGTTTTCACCTCCGATTTAATGTATTATAACACCCTTTCACCGGTCCTTTAAGAGCGTAATCAGCTTTTATTCGGTCTAAACTGCTGAAGATATTTTAATTCAGCTGTCACGCCGATGCAGAAAAGAACGTGTTATTATACCTAAGAAGATTTAGCGGAGGAGAAAACATGAATGTAAATGTGAAAGCATTGAAATATTTCGTAGATTCCTCATCGATGGTTCTCCCTATAAAACCCAGCAGCCTTTTTGGTGAAGAGGTTGACGTTTTTTTGGAAGCTGGATTCGGAAATGGCGAGTTCCTGGTTGAAATGGCTGAGACCAATCCCAAAAAAGCCTTTATTGGTCTCGAGTTATCCCTAATTTCTCTGGTAAAGGTACAAAAGCAGCTCTATAAAAGGGGCCTCGAAAATGTCAGGGTTATACTGGTTGATGCTCGTTTTGGAACTAAAGAGCTGTTTTATAAAGAAAGCTTCTCAGGCTTTTATATGAACTTCCCCTGTCCCTGGCCTAAGAAAGGCCATGCTCGCAAAAGATTAAATGACAAACACTTCCTAAATAACATCGCCGCTCTTTTGAAAAGAGACGGTTTTTTTCAGTTGTACACAGATGATGAGGCCTTTGCCGCTGATTTTATGAAAAGTGCTGATGCAACGGGCTGTTTCAAAGAGATCGAACTTATTAAAAACCCAGACGCAGGGGTTAACACACGTTACGAGCAAAAATGGAAACGAGAAAACCGTGATATATTCAGAGTGCGCGGAAAGAAAGTCTTATCCCCCAACATTGAGAGATATTGTGGAGGTGATGAAATGCCTCATCGTTTAGTCAATGGAGGAATAAATGAAGATGCATTAAAGCTGATTACAAACAAGCACTTCAAAGGGAGCAATACCACTTATGTCTATAAGAACATATATCAGGATATGTTTAATCATCGCTACCTCGTAGAAACGATCGCCGTTGATGGTGACTTTGAGCAAAAGTTTTACATTGAAATAAAGAAAAAACCCGACAAAGAAGCCTGGATTGTCAGATTAAATGGGCACGGTCTTCCATACCGAACTAAAGCAGTAAAAGAAGCGGTTTTCAACTTGGCGGAAATGCTTAAAAGGGAGAGTTGAAATGAGAATATCCGTTATCGGTGCTGGAAGCTGGGGCACAGCCATGTCCAAAGTACTCGCCAATAGCGGCCACGAAGTTCTCCTCTGGGTGCGTGAAGCGGATCTATTGAACATGTTGCATGAATCCAGAAGGAGTTACTACATAGATATAGTTCTGCCAAATGATATCCTATTTACCGGTGATATTCAGCAGGCTATGAGTTTTTCCAACCTGGTTTTCAATGCCGTGCCGGTACAGTTCATACGAAAGGTTTTCGAAACTGTGGATCTCCATGAAAAAAAGATCGTCAACCTCTCCAAAGGAATCGAATTGACCTTTCTGAAAAGACCCTCGGAACTTTTCAAAGAGCTTGGGGCTCATAGTTGTATAACCCTTTCAGGTCCCAGCTATGCTGATGAAGTGGCAAAGGAGATTCCCACCACGGTTGTTTCGGCAGCTGAGGAGATCGAAGACGCAAGATTTGTAAGAGACCTTTTCAAGACCAGATATTTTCGTGTTTACAGTAACAACGATCAGATAGGCGTAGAAGTATCCGGGGCTCTTAAAAACGTGATTGCAATTGCCGCTGGAATTATCGATGGTATGGGAGGGTGGTACAACACAAAAGCTTCCCTGATAACCAGGGCAATAGTAGAATTCATAAGGCTGGGCAATTGCTTAGGCGCGAAGCCTGAAACTTTTGGCGGGCTGGCTGGAATTGGTGATCTCATTGTAACCTGCACCGGAAAATACAGTAGAAACAGAGCGGTTGGCGAAGAGCTTGCTAGAGGAAAAAAGATCGATGAAATTCTTCG
>QNAR01000156.1 GCA_003643975.1 Thermotogae bacterium
ACGGCACATAAAAAGTTGTTGATTGAACTGGCTATTTCAGAATTCAACGTCGGTGCCCTTTCTCTTTCCATGCTTTTAGATGAGATGCTTCCCGTTCAGCTCCGAACGCTTGAAAAGAGGAAAGTGATTTCGGGTAAAAGCTGCTATCTTTGTGAATTCGAAAGGCAAACCTCTCAAAGGTACGTGGATACTTTCAAAGAATTCTTCAACCTTCTTGAGGGTAAGAAGCTATATGAAAACTCAGAACACATCATATGCATTGATCATAGTGCAAAACTTCTTTCAAGCATGAAGGCCAAAACCCGAGAATGGTTTTTGGAAGTTCAGAATGTTAAATTTACAGCACTCCATCAACTGCTGAAAAACTACATGAAAAAACACGACCACAGAAGCAAGGAACCCTTTGGTGAGGAGAGGGATTCCTGGAAAACTCTGGCAAAATTGATAGGAGAATTAAAAACCTGATTTTTTATGTTTCAACACGGCTATCCACGATATCCCATAAACATAAAGGTTCCTGAAAGCCCCGCGATTATTGCTATAATAAATATAACTATTGCAATAATTATTAGAATCCCCTGTATCTTAAAAAAGACCCGAATGTTGTCCAGGCCATCCTCAAGCACCACGGAACGATTTGAAAACATATAGCTTTCGATGGAAGCTTTCGCCTTTCTGAGCCTGGAGCCCATAACCAGCGAAATCACTCCGCTCACCAAACCTGACAAAAAAGCTCCTAAGCCTGGATACCCTCTGGACAATGAAAAGATGGCCCCAATCAAAGCGAATATGCCAACGACAATGAGCCAGTTCCCCAGAAATCCCGCCCAGTAAGAAAGACCTTTGAGCGTTGAAAAAGAAATTTTCACTTCTTTGTTTTCATCAGTCATCGATATCCCCCCTTTGATACGCTTAACCACCGCAACTCGAACAGCTTCCTCCTGAACATCCCGAACAGCTCGAACCCCGGGACCCAACATCATTATTTTTGAGATTTGATCCACTCTTAAAGCTCACGACTTTGGATATTTGTTTCACAAGCTCTCCACCGCATTTAGAACAGGGTGGCACTTCTTCATTGATTTTGAGCAAAAGACTCTCTTCATGATGGCATACTGAACAGACAAAACGATATAGGGGCATTTCTTACCTCCTCTTTAAGGATTTTAGTTATATTTTACGTTATTTTTTTGCTTCAACAAAACGAGGAAAGAGAGAAAGGTGAAAGGCAAGCCTTTCACCCTATCTAACCAGCATGAGAATGAGATCGTTAACGTTGGTTCCAGTAGGCCCGGTAACGATAAGATCGCCAATCGCTTGAAGGGCATGATAGGTGTCGTTGTTGTCCAAAAAGCTGTCGATATCAAGACCCTTTTCTTTAAGACGCACAACGGTAGTACCATCTACAATGCCTCCTGCCGCGTCTGTAGGGCCATCAGTCCCATCTGTTCCCACAGATAAAATCGCCACGCCTTTAAGACCCTTTATTCCCTTAGCGGCCGAAAGCGCGAGTTCTTGATTTCTTCCACCTTTACCGCTACCTTTAACATGAACCACTGTTTCTCCACCCAGAACTATGGCACAAGGCCTCTTGAAAGTTGAATTGAAGTCGGATATTTCCCTTGCAATTGCCGCGAGGAAAGCACCCGCCTCCTTAGCCTCGCAATCGAGGGTTGTTGTGAGAATTGTCGCTTTGTACCCGAGCTCTTCTGCCTTTTTGACAGCAACTTCACATACTTTGCCAACGCTTCCAATTATTTTCGTTTCTACATTGTCTATCGTTTTAGGCGTTTCGAGCATTAACACCCTTTTGATTCTTTCTGGTATGTTGAGCCCATACTTCTTTACGATGTTTATCGCTTCTTCTGATGTGCTGCTGTCTGGATAGGCAGGCCCCGATGCGATGCTGTCGAGCCTATCCCCAAGCACATCCGAAAGCACCAGAGAAAACACCTTTGCAGGTTGTACCAGCCTGGCAAACCCTCCCCCTTTAACCTTTGATAAATGCTTTCTGACTGTGTTAATTTCCACGATGTTTGCCCCGGAATTCAAAAGCTTCTGGGTAATATCTGCCAGATCGTCAAGAGTAACCCCTTCGCGAAGGCTTTCAAAGAGTGCAGATCCGCCGCCAGAAACGAGAAACAGCACTGTATCCTTTTCTGAAAGGTTCTTTACAAGCTCAAGTGCTATTTCCGTTGCTTTAAGCGTATTTTCGTCGGGGACCGGATGACCTGCTTCATACACTTCAAGCCCTTTGATCTTCCCAAGGCTATGCTGGTATTTTGTGATTACTACACCTCTTGAGATCCTGTCGCCTAACACTTCCTTTGCGGCTGCGGCCATTCTCCATGCCGCTTTCCCTATTGCCACTAAAACAACGTTGCCTTCAAACTTTTTTGATTGCAGAGCAGAAACCACCGCATTCTCAGGAAGCACAGCTTTGATAGCTTCATCAGCGATGTATAGGGCGTCTTCCCTGATGCTATTCATTAATCACACCTCCACTAAATACTAAATCACAGAGCAAAAAGACTTATTAACCATACTATCACCGCTGCTGATATTCCTTCAACCAGTGTCCCTAATGTCTGCAATTTGTAACCTGTTTTAACATCCATTCTGGAGAACTGTGTAACCACCCAGAAATAGCTGTCGTTGGCATGGGATACTACCATAGAGCCCGCGCCGATTGCAACGACGACAAGGGCTTTTGCAGCAACACCGGTGAACCCGAGAGAGTCCATCAAAGGTGCCATAAGTGAAGCGGTCGTTATGATGGCAACCGTCGATGATCCCTGAGCACTCTTGATACCAGCCGCTATTATGAAGGGAAGCCATATTCCGATATTGGCTTTCGCAAGTGTATCACCAATGACACTTGCAATTCCTGAATTCTGAAGAACCTTTCCAAAAGCTCCGCCAGCCGCGGTTATCATTATTATGAGCGCAGCGTTGACCAAAGCCTGGCCCACCCAACCTGAAGTGGAAAGCATTTCCCTGTCCAGCTTCTTCGGTAGTGTAAAAGCAATGAGCACGCCAATCATCAAAGCGGTTACAGGGTGCCCAATGAAGCCTATGAAAGTTCTGAAGGCACCATCACCAAAGGGATGTGTCGGGAAATCCGATATGGATTTCAAAAGAATCAACAATATGGGGAGCACAAGGGGCAAAAAGGCGCTCGCTGCTTTAGGAGCATCCTTCATCTTCTCTTGAATAGCTTCTTCCGTGAGCTCCGGTTCTGGATCTATTTGAATTTTAGAACCAGCCTTCAGTGCGAAAAACCAGCCTACCAACATTGCAGGGATAGATACAAGCAATCCCCACATGATTACCGCTCCAAGGTCTGCATTGAGAATACCAGCAGCTGCTATTGGCCCGGGCGTCGGTGGAACCATTGTATGTGTGGCATAAAGGCCGAGACTGAGTGCTATTGCACTAGTAGCCAACGTTATCTTTGCCCTTTTTGAAAGAGCTTTGTTAAGTGGGCTTAGGATAACAAAACCCGAATCACAGAATACGGGTATCGATACAATATAGCCGATAATTGCCATGGCGAGAGGTACTCTTTTTTTACCAGTAGCCTTGAGAACACTTTCCGCCATGGTAAAAGCCCCTCCGGATTTTTCCAGAAACGTCCCAATAATAGTACCGGCAACGATCACTATACCGATGTAACCGACAGTACCGCCAAAACCGCCGGTAATGGAAGAAATGATGTCCGGAAGCTTCATTCCCGACAAAAGCCCGAATCCAAAGGCGGAAAACAACAGCGCAAGGAATGGATGCAGTTTCCACCTCACAGTTGAGATGATGATGAACAACACCGATAGGAACAAAAGCACTACCAGCCAAACACCCATACACTTACCCCCTTTAAGTAAAATGGATACCTGAGTATCCATATATATGAACTAAACATTATATTAGTAACAAATGACCAATACAAAAAGGGAAGTTTGACTTTCAGGTTGATAATGCACAACACAAATATCCTTCTAACAAGCGCTCTGTTTTTTCAGCAATCCGATGATTTTTTCGAAGTTTGCTTCAAAGACCGAAACAATCTCCGGGTCGTAGAAAGTGCCAGCGTTATCTTTGAGTTCTTTCAAAGCCTCTTCTGGCGTATGCGCGGGCCTGTAAGGCCTGTGCGAGCACATCGCTGTGAATACGTTTGCAACCGTGAGAATCCTCGATTCGAGAAGAATCTCACCAGCTTTCAAACCCTTTGGATAACCTGACCCGTCCAGATGCTCATGATGCTGGAGTATAATCTCAAGCACTTTTTCAGAAAAATCTACGTTCTTAAGCAATTCAACGCTCATCCCAACATGCTCTTTCACAATCTCATATTCTACCTCAGAAAGGCTTGTTGACTTCAGCAAAATGGCTGCGGGCACACCAATTTTGCCAATATCGTGTAGCAGTGCGGCAATACGCAGATCATCAAGAGACTCATGGTCAAGATTTAACTTTTCTCCTAGAAAAACAGCGATTTTAGCGGTTTCTTCA
>QNAR01000157.1 GCA_003643975.1 Thermotogae bacterium
CAGACTTCCCGGATACTCGAAGCTGTCAAGAGAGCGGTGCGAAGTGCCATCCACGAACGAGGTACTTTCAAAATCAAACCAATCTCCGAACCTTCTTATGCTGAGACAGAAAGATATAAAAAATATAAAAAACAAGCAGACCATCGAGAAAAAACAGCAGAAAAAACCTTTAAATACAAGCCTTTAGCCACATCTCATGGAACTTCCAGAAAGAACAATCCCAATTATTCATTTCCTATGGAGATAGAAAGGCAACATTTTAGAACATTTCAGACTGAAAAACCTGAAAAGATCGGTGAACCAAAGTTTATTGGTGTTTTTGGTGAAAGGTATATTCTTGTGGAAAACCCTGAAGGGTTGCTGGTTATCGATCAACATGCTGCCCATGAGAGATTGCTTTTCGAAAAACTGAAGCGTAACAAAAAAATCAAAGCCCAACAACTTCTCAATCCAGTAGAATTGGTACTCGATGAACTTAGATACAGATTGCTCAGTGACAACAGTGAGAAACTAATCAACTTAGGCTTCCACTGGAAGTCAAAGAATGATAGAATAATTCTTGAAGCAATCCCCTCTCTGGTACCCCAGAGCGAGGCGAAAAAGGTCTTTATGGACATATTGGATGAACTCAGGTTGACAAAGCTGGAAGAACCTGAAAGATTGTTTGACAACCTTTTGGCATCCATTGCATGCAAAGCAGCTATAAAAACCGGGGATAGGCTAACAATAGAGGAAG
Source organism: Thermotogae bacterium (assembly GCA_003643975.1). Lineage (GTDB taxonomy): Bacteria > Thermotogota > Thermotogae > Petrotogales > Kosmotogaceae > Kosmotoga_B. The sequence continues at coordinate 737 of QNAR01000157.1, forward strand.
CAAGAAAGTTAGTCGATGATCTCAAATCGGAAAATCTCATTGCCTGTCCCCATGGTAGGCCAATATCAATGCTGATCTCACTTAGAGATCTTGATGGCTATTTTTCCAGAAGGTGATTACCCGATCACAACATCAGGTTAAGGGAAACCGGTGAAAATCCGGTACGGTCCCGCCACTGTGAGTGGGGACGAAATCCGCACAATGCCACTGGTTCTGCCGGGAAGGCGCGGAAAGTAGGACGATCCACAAGTCAGGAGACCTGCCTGATGTTTAGATAGCACCATTCCCCCGGGTCAGGGGAATGGTGGAATTTCGTTTCTTGGAGGTGTGGTTATGAGAAAACTTCTTTTCCTGGCTTTTTTAATGATAGGTGTTGCTTTATCTGCCATGAGCATAATCGACGATCTTGGCAGGTATATCGAGATCGAAAAGCAACCTGAAAGGGTAATTGTCGCAGCCCCCGCGGTCACGGGTTTCCTTGTTTATCTTGGACTGGAAGGCAAAATTGTAGGAGTTACTAATTGGGACAGTTTTGCTTCTTCCCATGAGGTCGAAAAAATTGGTAATTTGATTCCTCTGAACATTGAGAAAATCCTTTCTCTAAACCCGGACATAGTCTTCCTTACCGGTGGGTTTCAAGAGCCTGAAATTCCAAAACTTGAACAGTTTGGTATCAAAGCGGTGGTGATCAATCCCAACACTTTTGAAGAGGTATTTCGCGACATTTCCTTGATCGCTGCGATCTTTGGAGAAGAAAAAAGAGGTGGCAAACTCGCCTATGAATTCAGGAACAAAGTGCTCGATATCGCCAAAAAAACCTTTAGCATACCTCAAAACAAGAAGCCCAAGGTTTTTTATGCTATGGTAACCAGTGATATAAAAGAAATCTGGACCTGTGGAACGGGTTCATTTCTCAATCAAGCTATCTCCTATGCAGGTGGCGTCAACGTAGCAGCCCCCTACACGGGCAACAATGGCTGGTTTCCCGTAAGTCCTGAATTCGTGCTCAAAACTCAACCTGAGATCATCCTTGTACCATACTATTATCCGGGAGGAGATACCGAGGCTGTAAACAAAATTATGAATTACGCCCCCTTTAAAGGCCTTCCAGCTGTTAAAGAAGGTAGGGTGTATGCTATTGACGGAAATTTATTTGCCTATGCAAATCCCGATCTTATCAAAATAATCGAGAAGCTGTACAATTTATTCTATGGAGCAGAAAAAGATGGCCGCTAAGTTCAACAAGATTCTGATTTTTCTGAGCATCCTCTTCGGGACATTTTATCTCTTGCTTTTACTTTCGTCATATGGAACGGTTAGATTCGACATCATGGAGATAGTCAACATAATAAAAGGTGATGTAACTGGCGTGCGTGCCACTCTGTACAATCAGCTAAGGCTTCCAAGAGTCTTGGTTGCCTTTCTCATAGGAGCGGTATTGGCTATTGCCGGTGATAGTCTTCAACTTACGCTGAAAAATCCCCTGGCAGATCCTTATATCGTTGGGATTTCAGCGGGCGCTTCATTTGGCGCAGTGCTATCTCTGGTGATAAAAGAATATTTTGGATTAAGCATCAACATGGACTTTCTCGCCTTTGTGTTTGCCTTGATCTCTGCTTTTACCGCTTATTTCATATCTCGAAAAGGCGGAAGGATATCGGTGACCTCGCTCATATTGAGCGGGGTCATCATTTCATTCCTTTTCAACGCCGCTGTGACATTTCTCGTTGTTTTTACCTGGCGAAACATCATAAGTCTTCACTTCTGGTCCCTCGGCTCAATGTCTGGAGTCAGCTGGAGTGACTTTTACAAAATGCTCATAGCCCTTTCCATAGAAAGCGTGATATACTTGCTTTTCAGACGTAAGATGCTCATTCTCGCGGCAGGTGAGGAACATGCCGTTACTGTTGGTGTTTATCCCGAAAGGGTAAAAACCATTGTGTTCTTCAACGTGGCTTTTGTATCTGCGCTATGCGTTTCAACGGCCGGTTTGATAGGATTTGTAGGGCTGATAATTCCCCACATAACCAGATTGCTCTTTGGCACAGATAGCAAATTGAACTTGATTTCCACTCTTTTAATAGGTGGTATTTTTTTAACTGCCTGTGACACCCTCTCAAGAACTCTTTTCCAGCCTACTGAACTTCCCATAGGTGCTGTAACTGCTCTTGTCGGAGCACCATTTTTCATATATCTTTTGAAAAGGAAGGCCGGGATATCAAATGGTTGAAGCGCTCAAAATAAAGGACTTGAAGTACAGTTATGGCGAAATCAATGCACTCAATGGAGTGAACCTCTCGTTATATGAAGGAGAGATCCTGAGCGTGCTTGGCCCCAACGGTAGCGGAAAGACCACCCTGCTAAAGGTGATCAGCGGCATATTGCACAACTACAAAGGTAGTGCAAGGTTATATGGCAGAGAAATATCAGGTTATTCCATTAAAGAGCTGGCAAAGTTGGTTTCCTATATTCCACAGGAGTTTTCACCAGCCTTTGATTTGAAATGCGAAACCATTGTGTTCTTTGGGAGAAATCCTCACATCGCAAACTTTAAGGGATTTGGGATAGAAGATTACAGGATAGTCAGGGAATCCATGGATAAAGCTGATATACTGGATTTTAAAGACAGGCTCTTCAGAACTCTCAGCGGCGGTGAACGACAACGCGTTATAATAGCAAAGGCAATTGCTCAAAAAGGGAAGCTGATGCTTCTCGATGAATTTACTTCTCACCTTGATCCCGGTCATTCTCAAAAGCTCATGGAACTCGTGAAAACCATGATAAAAGAGGAAGGTATTACCGCCATCAACATCGCTCATGACGTAAATCAGGCTGTAAATATTTCAGATCGCCTGGCTTTCTTGAAGGACGGGCGTATCCTTGCCATCGGTAATGCGGAAGAGGTATTAAGCGAGTCTTTAATAGAAGAAGTGTATGAAGCCAGGTCTTCGATCATTGAAAATCCACTTACGAAAAAACCATTGGTCGTATTCTATTGATTCTATTGACAGCGTAATACACACTTAATCTAATTGCACGGCAAATGAAAGCCCCCATTCTAAATTTCTTAATTCTATAAATGTTAGAATTACTCGACTTTTTTAGGGAGGGCTGCTTATGCAGGTTACACCTTTGGTCAGAACTTTGGCGAGAAATCTCGAAACCCCCTTTCTTTTAATGGATCTATCATATGTAAAAAACAACTATTTCGACATCATGAACCATATCAACAATGTTCGGATATTCTATGCTGTTAAGGCAAATTCACATTCACGTATAATTTCTCTGCTAAATGATCTGGGAAGTAGTTTCGATGTGGCATCTCGAGGTGAGATCGACAGACTCCTTTCGCTTGGAGTTACAGCCGATAGATTGAGTTTTGGAAACACCATAAAAAAGATAGAAGATATAAAATACGCATACGCAGTAGGTGTCAAATATTTTGCTGCGGATTCCGAAATGGAAATCGAAAAAATAGCTGCCCACGCCCCAGGTAGCAAAGTTTACGGAAGAATAATGACCACCGGCAGTGATAGCGACTGGCCCCTTTCAAAGAAATTCGGGACCGATGTGGAGCATGTGATTTCTATTCTCCGCTATGCTGACAATCTTGGGTTAGATGCCTATGGTGTTAGCTTTCATGTGGGTTCCCAGAATTACAATGTAGCTAGCTGGGAAAGTGCCATTAAAGAAGCGGCAGAGGTATTCAAAAGACTGAGGGC
>QNAR01000158.1 GCA_003643975.1 Thermotogae bacterium
AGCAATCAGATATGGATGCCCAAGGAAAGCACGTATTTTTACTTCACCAAATGGATAATGAACTCTATAATAGTTGCCCTTATGGTTGCTTTGATAAGCGTCACAGTAGCCGCACTTGCGGCGTATCCTTTCAGCAGGATGCGCTTTTTTGGGCGTTCACAAGGGCTCCTCTTTTTGCTCCTCATTCAAATGTTCCCGTCTATCATGTTCATGATAGCCATATACGCTTTGCTGCAATTTATGGGGAACTATATTCCTTTTCTTGGGTTGAATAGTCTTAGCGGATTGATATTCGTCTATTCAGGTGGAATTGCTTTCAACATCTGGCTTATAAAGGGATATTTCGATACAATACCTGATACCCTGGAAGAATCGGCTATGATCGATGGTGCAACAAGATTCCAGACTTTCTGGAGGATAGTCTTACCGCTTGCGCGACCAATCCTGGCAGTTATAGCCATTCTCACCTTTATGGGTATTTTTAACGAATTTGTCATGGCGCGCATTTTCTTGCAGGACATTAATAAATGGACTTATGCCGTTGGGCTTCAGCAGTTCTCAGGGAGATTTGAAACAAGTTGGGGGCCTTTTACTGCTGCAGCGCTCATAGGTGCTATTCCCATGATCACATTTTTCCTCATTTTACAAGATTATATTGTAGGAGGCCTTACAAAAGGCGCAGTGAAGGGGTAAAATTGATGCGGGGCTCTAGCCCCGCTTTTTTAGAGGTGGTATCATGCTTGATGAATATGATATGTTGCCAGATTATAAAAGAAGAGCTATTTCCAATTTTTCATCGGGATTGATTGCGCATTTTTGTGGACATAGTCCTTATCCAGCTTTTCCCTTTAAACAGGATAAAATAGACCTTTCAGATATTGATAACATTGTTGTTTTTATCATTGATGCTCTTAGATATGCGACAGTTGAAAAATTGCTTAAAAGAGGAAAATTCGAAATTATTGGTAATACCAGCCTCAGTTATATGACTTCTGTATTCCCCTCAACTACAACAGCGGCTTTAACTAGCTATTTCACAGGTGTTCCACCTGCCAAGCACGGTATGCTCGGATATACGCTTTATTTGAAGGAGTACGGTTCTATTGTCAATATGATAGAACTTACACCACTCTATCAGGAAAGGGATTCTCTTAGCCGTATAGGCTTTGATCCACTGAAATTTATACCTGTCCAGACGGTTTTTCAACAGCTATACGAAAATGGCGTGAAAGGTTATTTGATTACTTCAAAAAGCTTTGTGAACACCGGATTATCCCGTATGCACAGTAATGGCGGGCATTCAAAGGGTGTATATGGAATCGGGGACACCTTTGAAGAGCTCCATTCTCTTTTAAAATCTGGTTCCCATGAAAGTCTTACTTTTGTTTATTGGGGGCTTATCGATACTTATGGACACAGATATGGTCCGAGTTCGGAAGCCTATGAGCTGGAGTCATATTGGTTATTGAAAATAATTGAGGACTTTTTCATGAGAATCAGAAAGAAAAAGGTGGCTTTCTTTATCGTTTCTGACCATGGCCAGATAAGTACACCATGGGAGGAAGAAATCTGGTGGTCAAGGCATGACAGGGATATTTACGATTTACTATATGCTTTGCCAACCGGTGAACATCGTGCGACATACCTTCATACCCACGAACCCGAAAGATTGAAAGCTATCATTGAAGAAAAATATCCAGGGAAATTAAAAGTCCTTTTAAGAAAAGAAACATTGGAGCTCGATCTTTTCGGTGGCATTCCTGAGCCGGGCTTTTTGGATAGAATTGGCGAAGTCGTTGTGATTCCCGAAAGAGACGGATCCTTTTGCTTTAAATATACAGGGCAGGAGCATTCCATGAGAGGCAGACATGGTGGGCTTTCACAGGATGAGATGAAAATCCCGGTTATTTTCATGAGAAAGTGAAGGAGGTGTACCATGAGAAAATTTGATGTAGTGGTTATCGGTGGTGGCCCGGGGGGAAGTGACTGTGCCATAAGACTTGCTCAACGCGGCAAAAAGGTGGCTATTGTGGAAAAGAAGCACTTTGGGGGTACCTGCACAAATGTCGGCTGTATACCCACCAAAGCCTTGCTCTATGTCTCAGGCCTTTATGCTGGAATTAAAGAAAAGGGAAAACGCCTGGGGCTCTCGGGGGAGTTAAGTTATGACCTTAAAGGCATGAAAAAACATATGGAACGTTCCATTTTAATGTCCCGCAAAGGGACGGAGGCATTGCTGAAAAAATATGGTGTGGCTATTATAAAAGGAACCGCCTATTTCGATAGAGGTAATTTCTACGTTGAGGAATCAGGTGAAGAGTTGAAGGGAGATTACTATGTTATTGCAACCGGCTCGCAACCAAAAATTCCCGCGACTCTCAGAGTCGAAGGTGTGTGGAATTCAGACGACGTATTTACGATGGAAAGTATTCCTCAGAGTATAGTGATAATCGGTGGAGGAGTTATTGGCATAGAAATGGCGACGTTGTTTTCAAACCTTGGAAGCTCTGTAACCATAGTTGAAATGATGAATCGCCTTCTTCCCAATGAAGATATTGATGTGTCAAAGGCTATTGAAAAATCGTTGACCCGTCGGGGTATTAAAGTCTTGCTATCCACAGCAGTCAAAAAGATCGAAAAATCTGAGACTTTCAACATAAAGCTCAACAACGAAATGGAATTTTCATCTGAAAGGGTTTTAGTTGCCATCGGAAGAGAACCCGTTATTCCCAAAGGTCTCGAGGAAAAAATCGATACAAATAAAGGGGCAATTATAACTGATAGAGATTTTAAAAGCAGTCTTCCGAATGTCTACGCTATAGGAGACGCTCGTGGGAAAGTAATGCTTGCCCATGTTGCCAGCGCTGAAGGTGTATATGTAGCTGAAAAATTATCTGGAAACAACCCTGAAATAGATTTCAATGCTTTCCCATCTGTGGTTTACTCAACTCCAGAAGTGGCGTCTGTGGGCTTAAAAGAAGAGGAAGATGGTTTAAAAGATGGGCTCAAGAGCTTTCTCTTCCCAATGAGTGCAAATGGCAGGGCAAACACGATGGGCGAACGGGATGGTTTTGTAAAACTCGTGGTAGATGCTAAGGGTACTATTGTTGGTGGAAGCCTTGTGGGTGCCCATGTGAGTGAAACTTTGATGGAATTGGTTCTGGCAATCAAGAAAAGGATGACGCTTAAAGACCTTTCTGAGGTTATTCATCCACACCCAACAATTTCCGAAGCTATAAGAGATGCTGTCGAGGGGTTGGAAGGGAACCCGTTGCATATTTGATACTCAAAGGGCACCGGTAACGGTTGCCCTTTTGCATTTTTTCAGGAAGCAATGTTCGCAATCCGGTTTCTTTTTGCATAGGGTTTTTGAATGTTCTACAATAAGGGCATGAAATTCCCGAAATAAATTCACATCGTTCTGGAAGGCATTGTGAAAAAGGGCTTGAACTTTGTCGTAATTCTTTGAAGTTTCGATGCCATACCTCTCAAGAAATCTAAATGTGTAGGCATCAACGACGAATATGGGCTTCTCCAAAGCGTATAAAAGTATAGAATCGGCCGTTTCTTTACCTATCCCCTTGATTGACAGGAGCTTCTTTCTGATTTCTAAAAGCTCATCCTTGGCATTTAAACTCAAAAAGAGTTTTGCTACTGCTTTAACGGCCTTTGATTTCCGTGTGTGAAAACCCGCCGGTTTGATCGCTTCCTGTAAAAGTACATCTTGCAGTTCGTAAAGGCCTTCAGGCAAGAGGACCTTCAATTTTTTGAGATTTCTTATGGCTTTTTCTACATTGTGCCAATTTGTGCTCTGGGTTAACACAGCACCGACCGCTACTTCAAAAGGTGTCTCGGCAGGCCACCATCCATGGGGATTGTAATGTTTATGCAGTTCCTTAAAAATTTCTTCAAGGGCTTTTTTTGCTTCCATGCCTTTTTTCCCAATTGATTTCAGCAACGGATTTTTGCAAGTAGTATGGGGCTAATTCCCTGAGGTTGACAAACTCCCTTTTTTCATAAGATTTTTCAGTTAGTCTCAAAAGGTCTTCTATTGCCGGTGGCTTTGCGAGCCTCATGCTCATTCCCGGTAAATCCAAGGAGTAATCGTGGTCTTCAAAAACAACTATTTCGTCGGAATTTAGCTCTTTTTTCAACTCTTCAAGAGGGGAAAAAGCTGGGGAGGTTTCTTGTATCAACTCATCGCTGGTTAACCTATACCTGCGCCAATAATAATGCCCTTCTCTTCCTCTTCGGATCACCACACCTTTTTCTTCAACGTTCAAAGATGCAATTGCCAGTACATCAAGGGAACAAAAAACCGCTACGGAAAGATTGAAGGGGAATGCAAACCCCTTTATTGTTGATATGCCTACTCTCAAGCCAGTTAAAGATCCAGGGCCGATACCGCATCCGACGAAATCGAGTTCTGAAGGATTGAGACCAACATATGCTAAT
>QNAR01000159.1 GCA_003643975.1 Thermotogae bacterium
ATGTAATCGAAATAGATGCCGCCTCTTACAGGGGAATTGATGAAGTCCGAAAAATCAGAGATGCCGCCTCTTACAGGCCCTCAATGGGTAGGTACAAAGTTTATATCATCGATGAATTTCATATGCTCACCAGAGAAGCATTTAACGCGTTGCTGAAAACCCTTGAAGAACCTCCTGAGCATATATTGTTTATATTAGCTACAACTAACATCGAAAAAGTACCTGAAACCGTGCTTTCTCGTTGTCAAATATTTACCTTTAAACCGTTCAATACCAAACAAATTGTCGAATACTTAAAAAGAATATTGATCAGTGAAAATAAGAAATTCGACGAAGAAGGCTTGCGATTGATAGCCTTTGCTGCTCATGGTGGTATGAGAGATGCAGTTAATTTACTTCAAAGGGTTTTAGTCTTTTCAGGTAAAATAAACGAAAGCGACGTGAGGAATGTTCTGGGCATTTTACCTTCTGATGTGGTTGAAGAATATCTCTCTGCTCTCCTTTCTTCAAACTACGATCAACTGATGGATATTTCAAAGGAGATGTCTATACTTGGTTATAGTCACGAAGCTTTATTAGATCAAGCCATTGAAAGAGTTAAGGAAAAGATTTCTTCCGGCGATATGGGTATAAAAACCGCGGCTTTACTTGTCAAATTACTCTGGGAGATTTCGAGAGAGCTAAGGTTTTCTGATGACAAGAGAAGAGCTTTTGAAACGTTGAACATCATTCAAGCTGACAAATTAGGAGGGCTACACGAGATTACACTGTCTGAAAAGGAAAATCGGTTACCTGCTCAAAATGTAGCTATGGCTGAAAGCACAAAAAAAACAACAGCAACTATTGGCGAAGAGCATTCAATAACAGAAAAAAAAGAAGATGAGCTCTCAAGGTTTTTAGAAGAACTTTATGCCAAAAACCACGTTCTTTCCTGGACACTATTAAAACTCTCTAATATGTCTTTGCAAGAAGCTTCGAAGGGGAAAAAGCTAAAAATAAGTTATTCGCCCGATTATTGCCTTGCAGAAGCCATCTTGAAAGAACGTTTTGAAGCAGTAAGTGACCTTGTAAAGAATGAAATGGGTGTGGAACTGGAATTATCAGCCCACGAAATTAAAGCAAGCAAAAAGAGCAGCGATGCTTTGTCAAAACTTCCACCAGAGCAACAAGCGTACATGAAAAGAATAATGTCCTTATTCGATAGTGTAGAAGTTGAATTGGAGGAGGAAGAAAATGGCCAAGAAAATTAAAGGGTTTGGCGGACGTAGCTATGGGCAGAAGTCCAAAAAAGGTGGAAATTTGAACGAACTGTTGAAACAAGCACAAAAAGCACAAGAGCAAATGGAAGGTCTGGAAGAGTCTTTCAAAGAAATAGAAGTAACTGCGACTGCTGGTGGTGGAGCTGTCACGGTCATAGCAACCTGTGATTATAAGATAAAGGCGATAGAGATCGATGATGAACTAAAGGAAGAAGAATTCGAAATTGTTCAGGATCTTATCATCGCAGGAGTAAATGAGGTGCTTGAAGAAATCAAAAAGCGTAGAGATGAAGAATATGCAAAAGTTACAGGTTCTATGGGACTACCTGAAGATATCATTTGATAAGCTCATGTATATAGGAGGTGTTAAGAGTGAAAGTAGCTATTAACGGATTCGGAAGGATTGGTAGATTGGTTTTCAGGGAAATGATTAAAAGAGGCGATTTTGAGGTAGTCGCAATTAACGATTTGACTGATGCAAAAACCCTTGCACATTTGCTTAAGTATGATAGTGTACACGGGAAATTTAATGGGACAGTGGAATCTACCAATGATACGATAGTTGTAAACGGAAAGGAAATCAAAGTGTTCGCTGAGAAAAACCCGGGAAATCTGCCCTGGAAGAATCTCGGCGTTGAAATTGTCATTGAATCTACAGGTGTTTTCAGAAACAAGGAAAAAGCAATGCCCCATATCGAAGCAGGTGCAAAGAAAGTCTTGATCACTGCTCCGGCAAAGGGAGACGTGGATGCCACTGTTGTTCTTGGAGTAAATGAAGACATTTTGAAACCAGAGCATAACGTTGTTTCCAATGCTTCCTGTACAACAAACTCCATAGCCCCTGTGATCAAGGTCCTTAATGATAATTTCAAAGTGGTAAAGGGATTTCTAACAACTGTACACGCATATACTAACGACCAGAGAATTCTCGATCTTCCGCATAAAGATCTAAGGAGAGCCAGGGCTGCTGCTGCAAACACGATTCCTACCACAACAGGTGCCGCCAAGGCTGTCGGAGTGGTTATCCCTGAATTGAAGGGCAAGCTCGATGGTATGGCTATCAGGGTTCCTGTTCCTGACGGTTCCATAACAGATCTTACAGTTGTTGTCGAGAAGGAAACCACAGCTGAGGAAGTCAACGCAGTCATGAAAGAAGCAAGCGAAACATATCTCAAAGGCATTCTCGGTTACAATGAAGAACCCATAGTGAGTTCTGACATCGTGGGATCAAATTATTCTGGCATTTTTGATGCCACGCTTACCTTTGTTAGCGGAAACCTTGTAAAGATTTGCTCCTGGTACGACAATGAGTATGGTTATAGTTGCAGAGTCGTTGATATTGCTGAGAAAATGGCAAATATGTAATGTTTTCTATGGGGCCTTTTAAAAGCCCCATTTTATTATTTTTACCCCGGGAGGAATGACTATGAAAAGAAAACTCACCATTAAAGATGTGGACCTTAAAGGAAAACACGTTCTTATGCGTGTGGATTTTAACGTTCCTCTTAATAAAGAAACTGGAGAAGTTACCGATGATACGAGAATAAAAGCCGCCTTGCCCACTATAAAGTATGCTATTGATCAAGGAGGTAAAGTTATACTCATGTCCCACCTTGGAAGGCCCAAAGGCGTTAAAGATCCAAAATACAGCTTAAAACCTGTAGCAAAGAGGCTGGAAGAACTCCTTGGTCATCATGTTTCCTTTGTTGATGATTGTATTGGTGAAGGTCCTCGCAAGGTAGTCGAAGCTATGAAAGATGGGGAAATCGTGCTTCTTGAAAATGTTAGGTTCCATAAGGAAGAGAAGAACAACGACCCTGAATTTGCAAAATCCCTTGCTTCCCTTGGTGATATTCACGTTAACGATGCCTTCGGTACCGCTCATCGTGCACATGCATCTAATGTTGGGGTTGCGAAGCATCTTACAAGCGTGGCAGGCTTTCTTATGGAAAAAGAAATCTTGATGCTCGGAAAAGCCGTTGAAAAGCCCGAACACCCTTATGTGGTTATACTTGGCGGTGCAAAAGTATCAGATAAAATCGGTGTGATTACCAATCTCCTGGAAAAGGCTGATCGAATACTTATAGGCGGGGCAATGATGTTCACCTTCCTTAGAGCCCTGGGTAAAAAAGTGGGAGATTCCCTGGTTGAAGAAGACAAAATCGAATTGGCGAAAAATATCTTGAAAACTGCAAGAGAAAAAGGCGTAGAATTCATTCTCCCTGTGGATACCATAATTGCTCAGACCATCGAAGCAGGTGTGGAGAAGAAAGTTGTCTCCATTGACGAAGGGATTCCTTCAGGCTGGAAAGGTCTGGATATCGGACCACGTACAATAGAACTTTTCAAAGAAAAACTCAACGATGCCAAAACAGTTGTGTGGAATGGTCCTATGGGTGTTTTTGAAATCGATGATTTCGCTACTGGCACCGAAGAAATTGCTAAAGCGCTTGCTTCACTAAAAGGAGCGGATACTATAATTGGTGGTGGTGATAGCGCGGCTGCGATAAACAAGTTCAATCTTGCCAATAAAGTAAGCCACGTTTCAACCGGTGGCGGGGCTTCCCTTGAAATGCTGGAGGGAAAGGTACTTCCCGGTATAGCAAGTATAGCCGAAGAGGATATTAAAAAAAAACGTAGATTGACCATCGCAGGTAACTGGAAAATGAACAAGACACCCACCGAGGCTAAGCTCTTTGCAGGGGTTCTCGCGGCAGAAATAGGTTTAGAAGACTCTCTTGATATAGTTGTTTGCCCTCCAAGCATCGATATTCCGGCAGTAGCCGATGTACTGAAAGACACCAAAATAGGAGTTGGCGCTCAAAACATTTATCCCAAAGAAAGCGGAGCCTTCACTGGAGAAATTTCTGTGACGATGTTGAAAGACCTCGGTGTAAAATACGTAATAGTGGGACATTCTGAAAGGCGTCACATTTTTGGGGAAAGTGATGAACTCATCAACGAAAAAAATAAGTTTGCTCTTAAAGAGAATCTTATACCAATCTTTTGCATTGGAGAAACTCTCGAAGAGAGGGAAGCAGGCAGGACATTTGAGGTTCTCAGAAGTCAAATAATAAAAGGACTAAAAGATATAAGTGCCAATGAAATCATGAGAATGATCATTGCTTATGAACCTGTATGGGCGATTGGCACGGGGAAGGTGGCA
>QNAR01000160.1 GCA_003643975.1 Thermotogae bacterium
CGGTATCAAGGTTGATAAACATGGGGGTTGATGCCTATCTGCTGGGTGCTTCATTGATTGGTGTTGTAGGGCAGAGACTCGTTAGGAAGCTGTGCGACAATTGCAAGGTAAAGATTCCTCTCAGGGATGATGGCATGAAGGTCGCTCAGAAATTATTTCCAGACAGAAAGGAATTTTTTGAATTTGTATCAGGCTCAGGCTGTACCGAATGCCGTGGAACGGGATACAGAGGAAGAACTGCGATTCATGAGGTGCTGATAGTGGATGATAACCTGCGGAAACTGATCGTGAGGAACTCTTCCGATTTTGAAATTGAGAGAGCCGCAAGAGAAGCGGGTATGATGACTTTATATGAAGATGGTATATTAAAAGTTGTCGAAGGAATAACATCCATGGAAGAAGTAAATAGAGTAGCCTTTGAGGTTTAAAACAGTTATTGCCAAGTGGGTAATTATGCATAAACTAATATACTCGGGAAGTTTTGCGATAAAGGAATTTTAGCAACTTCTTTCAAGGATAGTGCCGTTAGATAACGGCTCTTTTTTTTGCTATTATTTAACTGAAGTGCAAAATGAATACAGGAGGGAAAAAGAATGGCTTACAGAGTTCTTGTATGGGGTCTTGGTGCCATGGGAAGTGGCATTGCTAAAAATGTCGTGGGAAAAGAGGAACTGAGGCTGGTCGGTGCTGTGGAGCGCAACGCTCAAATGTTTGACAAAGATGTGGGAATTGCCATTGGAGATAGGGAATATGGTTGCAAAGTTTACAGTGATATTGAACTTGCCATTGAGGAAACCGAACCTGATATCGCAGTGATAGCAACGAATTCCTTTGTTAAGGAGATCCTGCCAAAAATCAAGATAGTTGCCAAGCATCATGTGGATATGATTACAATCGCTGAAGAAATGGCATATCCTTTTTATTCCCATCCGGAAGAGTCTGAAATTATCAACAGCATCGCCTTGAAAAATGGGGTGTCAATCCTTGGTACAGGCATCAATCCCGGTTTTGTCCTGGACCTGCTCATTGTAACCCTCAGCGGTGCATGTCTCGACGTTGATAGGATCGAAGCACGCAGGGTTAACGATCTCTCGCCATTTGGAAAAACCGTTATGGAAACGCAGGGTGTTGGAACAACCCCCGAAGAATTCGCCGAAGGTCTGAAGAAGGGGACTATCGTTGGTCACATAGGCTTCCAACAATCCATCAGGATGATCGCCGATGCCCTTGGATGGGAACTGACGAGAATTGAGGAAGTCAGAGAGCCTATCATTTCCAATACTGAAAGGAAGACACCCGTTGTCCATGTAAAACCCGGGATGGTTGCCGGGTGCAGGCACATCGGTCGGGGCTATATTGGCAAAAGGAAAGTCATTGAACTCATTCACCCTCAGCAGATACACCCTGAAGCTGAAAACGTTGAAACGGGCGACTACATAGATATCTACGGTGATCCGGATATTCACATGAGTATAAAACCCGAAATCCCCGGTGGAAAGGGAACGATGGCAGTGGCTACTAACATGATTCCCCATGTTGTTGAAGCGGATCCAGGACTCTTGACGATGCTAGATCTTCCTGTGCCAAGTGCTCTCTTCAGAGAAATAAAGGGGTGATTGCTTTGAAAGCAAAGAAAGGCCAATGGGTTCAGATCCATAAAGTTGTTCTGAACCCTGAGGAACGTGCCCCTCAGGTGCCAGAGGACACCAAATTGGTACCCCTGGTGATGAGGGTCAAGGGCTATCTCATAGATGAAGAGGCCAGCGTGGGCGATCTTGTCAGTATTGAGACAGTTGCCGGAAGGAAAGTTGTGGGCAGGCTCATTGCCATTGAGCCAACGTACACCCATAATTTTGGAAAGCACGTTCCCGTTCTTGCAGAAATCGACCGGGAATTCTCTCAGCTGGCTGATTCCCTGAACGAGGGTGAAGAAAAATGAAAGACAGATCATACAGGGCAGTAATGGCGCGTCGAAACGAAATAATGAAGGCCTCGGTGGGCATAGATTATGACAGGTACAGGATAACTGATATAGCTTTCGATTACGAAAGAATGATGGAGGAAATTGGATATACCCTGGAAGAGGTCGAAAAAATACAGCGAGAAACAGGTGTTGGTAACACTCCTTTGATCGAGCTAAAAAATATTACAAAGCTCATCAGGCATATATCAGCTCCCGGAAAGGGAGCCAGAGTATTTCTGAAAGACGAAGCTGCTAACCCTTCAGGGAGTTTCAAAGATAGGCGGGCTTCAATAAGCGTTCATAAAGCAAAAGAACTGGGTTATAAAGGGGTCATCGCAGCAACCAGCGGGAATTATGGCGCTGCGGTAGCATCCCAGGCGTCTAAGAGAGGGCTGAAGTGCATAGTCGTTCAGGAAACCTTTGATAGCCGTGGCATAGGTCAACCAGAGATACTGGAAAAGGGAAGGGCATGTGAAGCCTATGGTGCTGAGGTGGTCCAGCTCTCCGTCGGGCCAGAGCTCTTTTACTATTTTTTGCTTTTGCTTGAAGAAACGGGCTTTTTCAACGCTTCGTTGTACACTCCATATGGAATAGCCGGAGTCGAGACACTGGGTTATGAACTTTCGAAGCAATGCAGAAGCATTACTGGAAAAGACCCGGACTATGTCGTCGTTACGCATGCTGGAGGTGGTAACCTCACGGGAACAGCCAGAGGGTTGCGTAAAGCTGGTGCACATGACACAAAAGTTGTTGGGGCCAGTGTAAACCTTAGTGGCTTGCATATGGCCAGCGATAAGGACTTCAACAGGAAATCCTTTACAACTGGCCATACTGGATTTGGGATCCCCTTTGCGGTATATCCGGATAGATCAGATGTCCCGAGAAATGCCGCCAGAGCCCTGCGATACATGGACAAATACCTGCTTGTAAGCCAGGGGGAGGTTTTTTATGTCACGGAAATGATAGCACGGCGTGAGGGAATGCAGCGCGGACCAGCGGGAAACACCTCGTTGACAGCGGCTATAAGCCTTGCAAGAGAATTACCGGAGGATGCCATTGTAGTGGTCCAGGAAACTGAATATACCGGTGCTGGAAAGCTACCAAGCGCTCAACTTTCCTTTGCCATTGAAAATGGCGTTGAAGTCCTCAGAGGTGATCCCCTCGCTCTTGATAAACCCGGAAAGCGGATCGTCATTCCAGAAAAACCCGAACAAATCCGTGCGAGAGAGTTACCACTTGACAAATTACGCAAATCTTATCTGAAGGAACTCGCAAAAAGAGGCCATCGCGAGTTAACGGCTGAAGATTTGGAATTCATTTCTGCAGACTTGCGACTCCGAGAAGATAAAATCATGGAGATGTTCAAGGAGGTACTGAAGAATGGCTGAAACAAGAAAAGACGATTTTTTACAAAGAAGCAAGCATCTTCAGAAGATGACCGATGAAGAGCTTGATAGATATTTCTGGGAACTTGCTGAAAGGATAGTCGATCCTTTGATAGAACTTTCAAAAACCCATACCAGCCCGTCAATAGAACGTTCCGTCTTACTCAGGATGGGGTTCAATAGTCTCGAAGCAAAGGCCATTGTGGAAAAAGTCTTTGACCTTGGGTTATTGGGGAAGGGTGCTGGCCATGTTGTTTACAAAGTGGCCTCCGAATTGAAAAAGCCCATCCTCGATACCGGTAAGGAACTGGCCTCTGGAAAGCATTGGGAGATCGTTGAAAGGCTCTTCAAGGGGGTGAAAGAATGACATTAAAACCAAATGAAAAGCTCAGAGTAGAGGAAATACTGAAAGATTTAGAGCATTACCGCCCAAGGAGAAGGGGCTGGAGCTGGAGAAAAGCGCTTCCCAAAGCCACCAAAGTTGGGCATTTTGAATACGACCAGATCTCTGAGCCTCTTAAGAACAGTGTCCCCTTACCAGCCGCTCATTATTTTGGGAACATAGACCCGCAACCGGACCCTGTCATAACCTCAGAAATAGCTTCAGGAAGGTTCGAAGATGACATAAGGCGGATGAGAATGGCTGCCTGGCACGGTGCTGACCATATAATGGTCATTCGTACCCTGGGGCAAAGCCATATGGATGGGCTCATAGAAGGTACACCAGAGGGAATAGGCGGTATTCCCATAACCAGAAAACAGCTAAGGGCAACCAGAAAAGCACTGGATATCATCGAAGATGAAGTGGGCAGGCCCATAAATTTTCACAGTTATGTGAGTGGTGTTGCTGGACCTGAAATAGCGGTTCTCTTCGCCGAAGAAGGCGTTAACGGAGCTCACCAGGATCCCCAGTACAACGTACTCTACAGAGGCATAAACCCGATACGTTCCTTTGTAGATGCCGCTGTTGCCAAAAGAATTATGGCCTGGGCGAATATATTACAGATTGATGGAGCGCATAACGCCAACGCATCTGCAAAAATGGCGTGGAAAGTCATGCCTGAACTTTTGGTACA
>QNAR01000161.1 GCA_003643975.1 Thermotogae bacterium
CAAACTCGCCGAAGAGTGGAAGGTTTACGCCGATAAGCTCTGGTACGAGCATGGTTATGCAGAAACCCACCCTTCAAAGCGTGGTGTATACGATTTTGAGACCAGAATGAGAAGATACGCAAATAACGAAGAAAAACTCGCCCTTGACAAGAAGGCGTGAGATTGGCGGTGAGCCCCCGGTGAAAAAGAAAATGACTACAAGGGAAAGGATTTTGTTAGCAGCGCGAAAGGCCTTTGCCGAAAAAGGGCATGATGGTGTAAGTATGTCTGAAATCGCCAGTATTGCCGGGGTGAAAAAAGCTCTCATCTACTATTATTTTCCAAGCAAAGAAGATCTTTACTATGAAGTCTGGCGATATTCGCTGGATGAGCTTGAGGAACATCTATTCAAAGAAGTGGAATCCGAGAATGTATACCTGAAGAAGATAAAGAGATTACTCAAAGCTTATGTTGACTTTGTCACTAACAAGAGGGAAACAGTGAAGATCATTCAGCGCGAAAAAGGCAATTTGGCCCGGGAAGATCTGGAGATGTGGAAAAAAGCACGTGAGAGATACAACGAACTCAGAAACAAAATCTCCAAATTGATTGATTCTGGAAAGAACAACAAGGAAATTCTGGAAATCGTTGACTCTGAAGTAGCAGCAGAATTGATATTGAACGGTCTAAACATCACAGACGATCCGGATAAGCTCGAGAGAATAAGAGAGATTATCTGGAGGGGTTTATCAAATACCATCGAAAGAGCCGGGAATTAACCCCGGCTCTTTTTCTTTTTTCTTCACTATCGCCTTTTCAAATCGAGCACTTCTTTGAACCTTTCGTAGTATTCTTTCGCCTTTTCATCCTTTTTCAGTATTTTGATGAACAGTTCATCAATCACAAAGGACTGAACGATTCTCGTTGCAATACCACCATCTCGCAATATGAGCTTTTTGAAATGAGTATTCAGCGCAACATCGGCTTCTTTAGAGAGAATAGAGCTTTCCGGGGCGATTGAAATCACCTTTGCTTTGAAGTGTTTCGCATGCTTAACCGCTGCATATAGGTCTCTGGAAGTTCCGGTGCTGGAAATTGCAACAACCGCATCCCCCTCTTTTAATCTGGAAGCAGATATCATCTGCATATACCCGTTTTCTATGTGCTGCACCCTTTTGCCTAAAAGCACAAGTTTGTGGTAGAGATCCAACCCCTCGATAGAATCAAAGCCAAAGGAATATATATCAACATATCTGGCATTGCCGATTATTTCCGAGGCCTTTTCGAGTTCTTCTCTTCTCAGATGTGCGAGTTCGGCTTCGATGAGTTCGGCCACAA
This sequence comes from Thermotogae bacterium, assembly GCA_003643975.1. GTDB lineage: Bacteria > Thermotogota > Thermotogae > Petrotogales > Kosmotogaceae > Kosmotoga_B. The sequence goes on from QNAR01000161.1 coordinate 1,318, forward strand.
AACCGTTGTAATCGCCAAAATTGCTTTGAACATCATCCAGATTCACGTTTCTTGCAAGTGCTAAATTCATCTCCGATGCAAGGGTGAGCTTCAATTCTGAAAAGCCGCTAAATCCCAATTTCCGACACATTTTTATCACTGTCGAGGGTGCAACGCTGGCCTTTGCAGCAAGAGATTGAACGGACATTTTCACCGAACTTTCAGGATTTTCGAGAATGAAACGGGCTATTTTTTCTTCGATTTTTGTAAGAGCTGGCAGTTTTTCGTTGAATTGGTTGATGAAGCTTTTCATAACTATTCCCCCAAAGCGTTAATCAGAGAGTATTTCAAGAGTATGTAATAGGCTTTCACGATCTCCTGTATCCATTCGGGAACGTATTTTTTGTAATTTTCATCATCGAAGGTGAAACCTATTACACCTTCAGGAACGCCAACTCTGATGTTTTTCCCATAGGTTAGTTTACCTTCGCTGGCTTTGATAATGGTATCGTATACTACTCTGTCAATATGTTTTAACGCACAAGCAAGGATAGTCCCGGGGCTGAAGGGGATTATGTTGGAATCCACACCTATCACATATGTTCCCCTTCTTGTCGCTTCGTCAATTATACCAATTCCAGTACCTCCCGCTATGGAAAGGATTATATCTGCGCCTTCATCTAATTGCTTTGCGGCTAATTCTTTCCCTTTAGTCGGGTCAGCCCAGCTGCCTGCTACGCTGAAAAGAACACGTGCATCAGGGGTAACGAGTTTTACACCCCTTTCATAGGCAGGCTTCATTTTATTCGTCATCGCAGGATAAGTATCACCGGCAATCAAGCCAACAACATGTTCGGGATTTGCACCCGGTAATTCGGAACGAGTAATGAGGCCAGCAAATATTCCGGCAAGGAAAGACATTTCTTCGTCATGAAATCCTATTGAATAAACATTTTTCACTTCCACATTGAGAACCCCATCTAAAAGGGCAATTTTTTGCTCCGGGAATTCCGTTGCCACTTTTTTTACGGGGTCTGGCATGCCTTCTGTCAAGGTGATCAGCAAATCGTATCTTTTTGATGCAGCCATAGACCTGAGCAATGGTTCCCATTTCCCAGGATTATAACCACCCTCAACCAATTTCAGCTTTATGCCCGCCTCTTCGGCCTTTTTCGCGCCGGCCGCAACCAATTCATAAATAGGGTTGCCTCCGATTTCACCGGGAATAAGTATTCCGACACTGTACTGTCCGAAGGCACTCGTGATTGCCAGCAGTACGATAAAGAAAAACAAAGCCTTTTTCATAATCCACCTCCATGAAAAACCAAACACGTTAGGAAATTATATTTCCTTCATTAAAAATATTATTCGCATTTCATTTCCATGGAGTTGCGCGGCTGGAAAGATCTGTTTAACTTCAAAGGTTGACATTTCCAATTATAACAGAAAGTATTTATTAAAGACTCATCACCTCATGGATAAAGCCATCCCTTTTCGAGAGCATACAATACCCTATTTATAGCGTGGATATAAGCGGCCGTTCTCATATCAACGTCGTATTTTTTAGCTATTTCTTTTGTTTCGGTATAGGCCTTGTTCATACGCTAAGGTACCAAATGGTAATGATCAAATGCTACATGCATTCTGTATAGTAATTTGTTCATACAATGAATAAATGATGTATAATAAATAAGACAACAAAAGGAGGGATGAAGATGCTCAAAGTGCATACAGGCTCAAGAAGCATCAAGGATTATACGGGGATAATTCCTCATGCGGAATTTGAAAAGATATTAAGCCTCAGCAATAAGCTCAAAGGGCTCAAAGTGCTGCATATAAATGCAACGGCCTTTGGAGGCGGAGTCGCTGAGATTCTACATACCCTTGTGCCTCTCATGAACGATGTGGGTTTGTCCGCGGATTGGAAAGTAATAGAAGGCACTCAAGAATTTTTTGAACTCACCAAACGTATGCATAATGCCCTTCAGGGAAAAGAAGATGACCTCACCGAGAAAGATATTGAATTGTTTATGAACATTACCAGGAAAAATTCCGATGTGAATTTTGGGGAGTATGATGTTGTAGTGATTCACGACCCCCAGCCGGTAGCCATTCCAGCGGTTGTCAACAAAGGGAGTGCGAAACTCGCCTGGCGATGCCATATCGACACTTCAACTCCAAACAAGAAATTCATGGCTTTTATCAATTCTTTCATGAAACACTATGATGCCGGAATCTTCACCTTGAAAAGGTATGCCGGGCAGCTTTCAATTGAAAGACTATATGAAATTCCTCCTTCTATTGATCCTTTAAGTGATAAGAACAGAGAACTGACTCAAGAAGAATTGAAAAAATCCATTGAGAAGTTGAAGATTGATCCAAATAGGCCGGTTATTACGCAGGTCTCGAGATTTGATCCCTGGAAAGATCCAAAGGGTGTAGTTGATACATACCGCAATCTAAAAAAGAATCATCCAGAGCTCCAGTTGCTCCTTATCGGCTCCATGGCTACCGATGACCCTGAAGGTTGGGAGATTTACGAAGATCTCCTTCGATATGTGGGAATGGATTATGATATCAAGGTGCTCACCAACTTGAACAGCATTGGAAATATAGAGGTTAATGCCGCGCAAAAGCTAAGCCAGGTTGTCCTTCAAAAGTCACTTCGTGAAGGTTTCGCGTTAACCGTAAGCGAAGCTTTGTGGAAAGGCACGCCTGTGGTAGGAGGCAACGTAGGCGGTATCCCGCTGCAAATAATCCAGAATGTGAATGGATACCTTGTCAACAGCGTGGAAGAAGCGACTAAATACACCGATATGCTTTTGAAAGATCCCATACTTAGAGAAAAAATGGGAAATAGTGGCAAGGAAATTGTCAGGAATAAATTTCTCATTACCCGCCATTTAAAAGACTACCTTGAACTTTTCCGGGATCTGGTACGCTGATTATTCCTTTAATTTATTCCTTATAAAGTGCCTAAGTGCAAGGAAGGCAGCACCGCGTTGCCATCCTTGCACTGATTTTATTTTCTTCACTTCGGGCAAGTAGCCCCATTCTTCTGGAATCTGCGCGAGTATTTCGGCTTTTATCTCTTCGAAGATCCAGTTTGA
>QNAR01000162.1 GCA_003643975.1 Thermotogae bacterium
AACATGATACCTATCGTCGGCAGGAGTAAGCACCTCAGATTCGTCAATGAATTCAACCCCTATCGCTTCGAGTATTCTTGCCTCGGCGATATGGCCAATCCTGACCTTTGCCATTACAGGTATCGATACAGCTTCCATGATGCTTTTGATTAGGCGAATGTCCGCCATCCTTGCCACTCCGCCTTCTTTTCGGATATCTGCGGGGACTCTTTCCAATGCCATAACAGCAACTGCGCCGGCTTCCTGAGCTATCTTCGCCTGTTCAGGAGTAGTTACGTCCATGATTACACCATTTTTGAACATCTCTGCGAAACCTTTCTTAACTGCCCATGTACCTTTCTTTTCCATTTTCAACACCTCTCTTTATTCGCATTCCCAATAATTCTTTTTGACTATTTCCAAACGGGAAAGGTCGCCTTTGGTTCTTCCGTATTTTGCACAAACTTTGCCGTTGACTTCTACTACATCAGCGGTAAAATCCACTTTATCCTTTAGCAGCTTCGAACCAACTCCATAAACATCTGCCGGTACCTCAAGTTTTTCAAAAAGCTCGATTTTTTCAGCATCAAACCCGCCACTTACGACTATTTTCAACTCTTGCATGCCATTTCTATCAAACTCTTTTCTTGCTGTCCATACAAGTTCAGGACAGACGCCCAGAGATGAAGCGTCTTTTGGAACCACAGAACGGTCGCGTAGACTTCCAGCGGTATCGAATCTTACACCCCAAATCTTACCTTTTCCGGGACCAATTACAACAGAGGGGTTACTTTCTCCAAGGATGAACTTTTCTCCTGTTGCCTTTTCATAAAATTTTCCTATGACTCTATAAGTCGTATTTATCACATCGTTATCCCAATCGACAAGCACAATTCGGTTAACGGAAGGTTTTATGTATTTGTCGAAGGCGATGGCAGCATCTTCTGTGCTGCCGTTATATGCAGCAATGAGCGCATGTGGAATTGTGCCCATACTTTCAACACCCCAATAATCCGCATTGGCATCGGTTGAAACACCAAAAGCTCCTGCTTTCAAAGCTGCATAGCCATCTGTAGCCTGTGTCCAGAAGTGATCAAACCGTGCGCTAAAAAATAATATAGGTTTACCCTTTGATGCTTTTACTACTTTTTTTACAGCGGTGGCAGTTGAAGAAGCGCGAGCAAGCACACCAAGTAAGATTGTTTCAAGGTAACCGAAATAACGTGGGTCACCTTCTATGGTCATCACCGGCTCCATATTATTGGCATTATCTCCGTCATAAAGTGCCTTTACTTCGATTTCTTCCCACTTATCCACCCATAAGCTGTTGAGCTGCATTTTCAATGCCCATTTCTTTTCAGATAGATTTATCAGGGATTTTTTGTTCATTTCCCATGCCGCAAATTGAATGGACTTTTCGACTTTCAAAATTTCGTTGAATAGCTCTTCCGCACGGACTTCGTCACTATAATAGCCTGTCCCAAATCTTAGAATCGCCAGGGCTTCGTCAATTCCCACAACAACCGCGTCTTTTCTTGGAAAATACTGATATAGCACCCTTGTAGATTTACCTGCGCGTTTTAGAACAGTCACATAGCGGGTAAAATACTTATCGGAATAATAACCTGCCCTTATTTTGTCGATTGGTACCTTAAAAATTCTTGGATCCAACCTTTTTTTCATAAAATTTCAACTCCCAAAACTTCTTTCATTTCTCTCAGTGCAAATTTGTGCAATTCTTCGTCATATGAAGCGGTTCCATTTTCGTGTAAAATCACTTTGTATTCTCTGTTGCATAGTTCTTCTACTGTAAAGAGCACACAGATGTTTGTGGCTACTCCTACAACGTGGATTTCTTCAACATCCAATCTTTTCAAAAGCTCATCAAATTCTGTGCCAAAAAAGGCGCTGTACCTTCTCTTTTTTATCGTGTAATGCATTTCATACCATTTCAAAGAATTGCTAAGTTCCTTTACAAGAGTGGCACCTTCTGTGTTCTCTACACAATGAGGTGGCCATTTTTCAAATTCCGGATCATGTGCTGCATGCCAATCCATTGTAGTTATAATAGGGAGCTTTTCTTTTTTAAAAGTTTCAACCAAAGAAACAATCTTTGGTATTACCTTTTCGATACCCCTGGAATAAAGCACCCCACCGGGCTTTACAAAGTCATTCTGAAGGTCAATGATCAATAGTGCTTTCACTCTACCACCCCTATATGATTCTAACTCAGAAAGCAAATCCCTTCAATGGAAGAAAAAAACCAAAAAACGAGGAGCGTAAAGCTCCTCGTGTATATTTCTCTCTCTTGCGAAGGCGTATTATATCCAGTCGATGGAAAGCTTGGACATTTCTGACTTAATGAACACCTGGCAAACTTTCTTTGCGTTTTCTATGTTTCTAGAAACGTATCCATCTTCTCTATAAACCAGCTCATCAAAGCTGTTCCAGTTAAGTTCACCCTGATGGACGATGGTGATTCCAACATCTCTGGGAACCCTGAGGTTAAGAGATGTAATTTCGCAGTCGATATCAATTCTTGAGTCCCTTAATTTTGAAGGTACTATAGAAAGGCGCGAGATGTTTGACTTTATCGTTGCATTATCCAGTTTGATACTTGAAAAATCCAGTACAGCATCAACACCGTCAAGAGTAGCGTTGAACCTGACAATAGGTGAACTGTTCAGTTCGATATTTATTCTTGATTTTGTCAGAACGCTTGATACACCAGCTTTTGCTTTACATTTGGCTTTTATCACTGCATTTTTGCCTTCCTTGTTGTAAGTCAGACTACCGGAAAAGCTTTTTTTATCAAACCCAAGTGTGGCATCGATGCCCTTGTCTCTCTGGGTATCCAGGAGTAGGACTTTGGTTAAATTCGCATCGATGTTTACCTCATATTCATCAGCTTCGAGAGGTCTCGATATTGATAAATTCTGCCTTGAGCTTTTCGGGCTTTTCTTCATGAACCTTGAATTTCCAAAGATAGACATAAGCCCCCAGCCAACGAGGTAAGAGCCTATCATTGCTATGAAAAGCTCCCAAAAATCCCAGTTAACTCCCCAGAAACCAAAAGCGTCAATTATCAGTATGCCAGAGAAAATTAAACTTCCCAGATGCTCACCGCTGGGATATTTGAAAACTTTCACACCACTGTTCAAGAACAAGGCAGCAAATATCAGCTGCACAACAAACCAGAAAGAAATGGCAATTGAGCTTATTCCTGATAGTATGATGACTATTCCTATAAATATGGCAATTATCGCACCGATTTTCACGCCTGTTCACCACCCTTGCTTTCCTTTTCGGTGTTATTTATGTTTTCCAGTGAGAGCAAACGGTCTATCTCCTCTTTAGTGTATCCTATGAGTTCAAGAATTTGTCTTGTGTATTCCTCAGTTAGTTTGCCCTCTTCAAAGAGTCTCAATGTCTTTTCGGTTTCTTCGTCAAGTTCTTTGTCGTCTATTATGGTTTCCTTTTCTCTTTTCACTGGTTCTTTTACAGCTGTTCGTGAATTCGAAACTTTAAGCACAAGATCACCTGAAACGCTGGAAACATGAATTTTTTCCGCTTGAGTTCCACCTTCTGTGTAATAGCGCTTTCCGTCTTTGTTGATGGGAAATCTGCTACTCACTTCGCCGCTCACGCTTGAGAAGTACAAGCTAAGTGATGGGACATCACTGTAAGTGAAAACTGCGTCACCGCTAACTGTGGATATTTTTATGTTTCTTTTATCAGGTGGCAAGACGCCAACGCTTATATCACCTGAGACACTCTTAAAAGCACCGTCATTGAAATTCGTTGCTTTGAGTATTATGTCACCGCTTACCACATTCACGTCTAATTGACCGGAGGCTGTGTTCTCGATTTTTATATCTCCCGATGCTGAGGAAACTTTCAAATATTCAAGATCGAGGTCGTTAATCTCAAGATCCCCTGAAGCGTCCGCGATATGTAATGAAGTTATATTGGATGGGACGAATATTTTTGCGCTTTCGACATCCTCATTATCGAAAAGATTTAAAAAGCCCCATTGTGTCCTTTTCTTTGAGAGCTTGAGTTCAAAGAAAGAGCCATGTCTTTCAATCCATGGTTCATAATCTTCTTTGTCCGTTTCGACAGTTACTTTCAAATTACTTTCTAAAGTGGACATCAAATTAATGTCTGATGAAGCAGCGGCTATTTTCAAATTCTTTATTTCTGAAAGGTCATATGTGAATTCTTTAAGCATTTTTTCTCCCCCTCTCAGCTAATCATTTTAATGATGACTTTGACATCTTCGGCATCAATCTCGATAGGGTCAGATGTTTTCAGAACTTCCTTAATCATTTCGTC
>QNAR01000163.1 GCA_003643975.1 Thermotogae bacterium
TACCGCGCATGGTCATTCTCGTGGTGTTATCGAAACGGTGAAAAGATTGAAAAGTGCTTTTCCAAACTTACCTGTAGTCGCAGGGAATGTTGCTACTGCCGAGGGCACGCAGGCTCTTATCGACGCTGGAGTTGACGGAGTCAAAGTGGGAATCGGGCCAGGTTCTATATGTACCACGAGAGTGATTGCGGGCATCGGCGTCCCCCAATTAACAGCTGTTATGGATTGTGCAGCTATTGCTAAAAAATACGGTGTTCCTGTAATTGCTGATGGTGGTATAAGGTATTCCGGCGATATTGTGAAAGCCCTCGCTGCAGGTGCATCAACTGTGATGATGGGTTCCATATTCGCAGGCACAGATGAAGCTCCGGGCGAAACAATTATCTACAATGGAAGGAAATTCAAGGTATACAGGGGAATGGGAAGTTTGGGAGCTATGAAAAAGGGATCCAGTGACAGATATTTTCAAGATGGTGTTGCCCCACAAAAATTCGTACCTGAAGGAATCGAAGGAATGGTTCCTTATAAAGGATCGGTTGAAGATGTACTTTTTCAACTCGCTGGTGGTCTTAGATCAGGAATGGGTTACACGGGCTCGAAGACTGTTGAGGAGTTATGGAAAAAGGCGAAGTTTGTGAAAATAACGAGAGCGGGTTTTGTTGAGGGTCATCCACATGATATTAAAATAACGAAAGAAGCTCCCAATTACAGATTTACAACGGATTGACTGCCATTGTTTTTTTGTTGGTAATGTGAAGCTAACAAACCTCTAAAGATATTAAACACGTTGTTATTTGACACTGATAATGGGATCATGTTAGTATCATTGCATCAAGGCTGAAAAGTGAATAGTACGTACTGGAAACTCATATAATCGCGGGAATATGGCTCGCGAGTTTCTACCGGCAACCGTAAATTGCCTGGCTATGGGTTTCGATGGTTGTTTCTCAATCATTTTTTTGATGGTTGGAAACTCCGTCGTTATCTAACTCATAGTCTGCCCCGGTTGAAGGGGTTTTTTCTTTTTTGTACAAAGCCAAAAATCTATGAAGGCAGACTAGGAGGTTGAGCATGCGGAGTACTCCAAAAGTAGCGATTGTAATGGGAAGCGATTCAGACCTACCCATAGTTCAAAAGGCCATTGAAATGCTAGAAGCCTTTGGAGTCGAGAGAGAAGTCAGGGTTATTTCCGCCCACAGAACACCCAAGATGCTTGATGACTTCGTTTTGAAAATTGCTGAGAAGGAAATCGAAGTAATCATCGCCGCTGCTGGAAAGGCCGCTCATTTACCGGGGGTTTTAGCCGCCAAGACACTTATCCCCGTTATTGGGCTTCCCATGAAATCTTCCACATTGGATGGTTTGGATTCACTTCTTTCCATTGTACAAATGCCAAAGGGTATGCCCGTGGCCACAGTAGCGATAAACGGAAGTGAAAATGCGGCCCTTCTGGCGATTCAGATATTAGCTCTTAAATATCCTTATCTCGCTGAGAAACTGGCCTCATACAGAGATGCGATGGCCAGGGAAGTGCATGAGAAGGACGAAATAGTACGTAAAAACTTCATGTAGCGCTGGTGTAAACCGGCGCTCTTTTATTTAAAGAGACGAGGAGGTAGAAAATGGAAAGACTTGAGCTGCTATACGAGGGAAAAGCAAAAAGGGTATTTCGTACTGAATCAGAAGATTTGTTGATACTCGAATTCACAGACGTGGCAACGGCATTCAATGGGAAAAAGAAAGGAAATATCGCTGATAAAGGAGCGATTAACAACGAGATGTCTGTATATCTATTCAACACTCTTGAAGATTTAGAAATTCCCACACATTTTGTGCAAAAGCTTGGAGACCGAGAAATGCTTGTCAAACGGGTGGAGATCATACCGATTGAGGTCGTGATGAGAAATATCGTTGCGGGTTCGCTATCAAAAAGGCTTGGAATTTCAGAGGGATTTGAACTCGAAACACCTGTTCTGGAATTCTATTACAAAAGCGATGAGCTTGGTGATCCTATAATTAACGAATACCACATAATGGCTATGAAGCTGGCTTCAAAAATGGAAATGAAAAAAATAAAGGATTTGGCTTTCAAAATCAACACATGCCTTATTAACGAATTTTCAAAGGCTGGCTTAAAGCTCGTGGATTTCAAACTTGAGTTCGGCAGATATAAAGGTCAGATCATTCTAGCGGATGAAATTTCTCCGGATACCTGTCGGTTGTGGGATATGAAAACAAATGAAAAATTTGATAAGGACAGATTCAGAAGAGATCTTGGAGACGTTGAGGATGCCTATAAAGAAGCTCTGAAAAGACTTTTGGGAGGGAGATAGGTGATGTTTAAGGTAAAGATACATGTTGTTCCAAAAAAAAGCATAGCCGATCCACAGGGAAGTGCTGTAAAAGATGCCCTTGGTACAATAGGATTCTCTGGAATTGAAGAGCTGAGGATAGGGAAAATCGTTGAAATCAAACTCGATGTGAGCAACAGAAAAAACGCAGAAATAATGATTGAAGAAATGTGCGAAAAACTCATAGTTAATCCTCTTATTGAAGAGTATAGCTTTGAGTTTGTGGAGGAATCAATATGAAATTTGGAGTTGTTGTTTTTCCAGGTTCAAACTGTGATGCCGACAGCTATCACGCCCTTAAAGACGTGATGGGACAGGAAGTGGAATATATATGGCACAAAGAACAGAATGTTGACCGTTTTGACTGCATAATTCTGCCGGGGGGTTTTTCCTATGGCGATTACCTTAGGTGCGGAGCCATTGCCAGATTTTCACCAGTGATGGACAAGGTAGTGAAATTTGCAGACAGCGGGAAACCTGTCATAGGCATATGCAATGGTTTTCAAATCCTCACAGAAGCGGGTCTTCTACCCGGTGTACTCACGCAAAACCAAAGCCTGAAGTTCATCTGCAAAATGGTTTCAATTCGTATCGAGAACACAAATACTCCCTTTACAGAGCTTTGTAGCAAAAAGCAAGTCCTAAAGATACCAATTGCCCATGGCGATGGAAACTATTATGTTGATAAAGATACGCTCAAAGAAATGGAAAAAAATGGGCAGATTCTTTTTAGATATTGCGATAACGATGGTGAAACCAGCGAAAAAGCCAATCCAAATGGCTCCATTGAAAATATAGCTGGCATCTGCAATCAGCAGGGAAACGTAATTGGCATGATGCCACATCCCGAGAGGGCTGTTGATTGCGCCTTGGGAAGTGAAGATGGGAAGACGCTCTTTGCATCCGTTATTCACTATCTCGAAAGGAGTAGTGTCTATGACTCTTTATGAAATGGTTGGGCTCACCTCTGATGAGTATGAATTGATTGTGGAGCTCTTAGGGCGTGAGCCCAATGAACTGGAGTTGAACATGTATGGAGTGATGTGGTCGGAACATTGTAGTTACAAGCATTCACGCTCTTTATTAAAAGAATTTCCTACCAGTGGGACACATGTTCTTCAAGGCCCGGGAGAAAATGCGGGAATAGTGGATATTGGCAATGGCCTTGCGATAGCTATGAAAATAGAGAGCCACAATCATCCTTCTCCCATAGAACCTTATCAAGGTGCAGCGACAGGTGTTGGCGGGATTATTAGAGATATATTCACCATGGGAGCGAGACCGATAGCCCTTTTAAACTCTCTCAGATTTGGAAATTTAGATGATCGTCATACTAGATACTTGTTTGAAAAAGTCGTTCAGGGGATTGGCGATTACGGAAATTGTGTCGGGATTCCCACTGTTGGCGGAGAGGTTTGCTTCAATAACTGCTATAAAGAAAATCCGCTGGTAAACGCTATGTGTGTTGGCCTGATAAAAACCGGTAACATCAAAAAAGGCACTGCCACAGGAATTGGAAATCCCGTAATGCTTGTAGGTTCTACCACGGGGCGAGATGGGATGGGAGGAGCGAGCTTTGCTTCTGTTGAGCTTTCCAATCAGTCTCTGGAAAAACGTTCTGCGGTACAGGTTGGAGATCCATTTATTGAGAAGCTTCTACTTGAAGCTTGTCTGGAACTATTCGAAACTGATAGCGTTGTGGGAATACAAGATCTCGGTGCAGCTGGTCTGACTTCTGCGTGCAGCGAAACTGCAAGTCGAGGAAACAGTGGAATAGATCTTGATGTAGCTTTTGTGCCAAAACGCGAAGAGGGGATGTCCCCCGTTGAGGTGATGATTTCTGAATCACAGGAAAGAATGCTTGTGATAGTCA